>DAHVXO010000311.1 GCA_027356675.1 Symbiobacteriaceae bacterium
TCCCCCTGGCAGCACTTTGACGACAGCGTGTACGGCGGCGACTTCCTCGCCGACCAGCCGCTGGTCAAGGGCATGTGCGAGGCGGCACCTGGCATCATCTATCTGCTCGATCGCATGGGTGTCCCGTTCAACCGGACGCCCGAGGGCCTGCTTGATTTCCGGCGCTTTGGCGGCACGTTGCACAACCGCACGGCGTTCTCCGGCGCCACCACCGGTCAGCAGCTGCTGTATGCGCTCGATGAGCAGGTCAGGCGTGCAGAGGTCGCGGGTCACGTGACCAAGTACGAAGGCTGGGACTTTACCAGCTTGATCATGCACGAAGGCCGGGTGGTGGGCTGCACCGCCCAGAATCTCCATACCATGGAGTTCAAGGCCTTCAAGTCCGATGCGGTCATTATGGCCACCGGTGGCATTGGCATGATCTTCGGCAAATCGACCAACTCCGTCATCAACACGGGGTCGGCGGCGGCCATCGTCTACAAGCAGGGCGCGCGCTATGCCAATGCCGAGTTTATCCAGGTGCATCCCACGGCCATCCCCGGTGACGACAAGCTCCGCCTCATGTCGGAGTCGATCCGTGGTGAGGGCGGTCGGATTTGGACCTACAAGGACGGCCAGCCCTGGTATTTCCTCGAGGAGAAATACCCGAAGTACGGCAACCTGGTTCCGCGCGATGTCGCGACCCGTGAGATCTTCAACGTGTGCGTGAACATGGGCCTCGGCGTTGATGGCAAGAACCAGGTCTACCTTGACATCTCCCACATTCCGGCCGATGTGGCCAGGCGTAAGCTGGGCGGCGTCCTGGACATCTACCTGAAGTTCATCGGCGACGATGCGACCAAGGTGCCCATGAAGATCTTCCCCGGCATGCACTACACCATGGGTGGCATCTGGGTCGGCTACGAGAAAAAGGCCAACGGCGACCTCGACGTCAACAGTGCGAAGAACCATATGACCAACATTCCCGGCCTCTACGCCGTCGGCGAGGCCTCGCATCAGTATCACGGTGCCAACCGCCTGGGCGCCAACTCACTGCTCTCCTGCATCTATGAGGGCATGGTGGCCGGCCCGGCGGCGATCAAGTATATCAAGGGCCTGGACGGCACCCATGCCGACGGCCTGCCGGAGTCCGTCTTCGCGGCGGCCATCAAGGAGCAGGAAGCGAAGTACGCCGGTATCCTGCAGATGGACGGCCCGGAGAACCCGTACGCCCTCAGCGACGAACTGGGCAAGTGGATGACCGATAACGTGACGGTCGTTCGTTTTAACGATAGGATCAAGCTCACCCTCGACAAGATCGGCGAGCTGAAGCAGCGGTATCAGAAGGTCGGTGTGCCCGATACCGGCAGTCATTCCAACCAGCCGGCCGTCTTTACCCGGTGGCTCGATGGCATGATCACGCTGGCCGAGGTTATCGCCAAGGGTGCACTGCAGCGAGACGAGTCCCGTGGTGCCCACTATAAGCCGGACTTCCCGGAGCGCGACGACGACCGGTTCCTGAAGACCACGATCGCGGTGCACACGCCCAAGGGTCCCGAACTCACCTACGAACCGGTCGATGTGTCGCACATCCAGCCGCGTAAGCGGGACTACACCAAGAAGTAAAGGGGGCGATCCGAGCATGGCTGAGAAGTTCATCGAACTGCGCATCAAGCGCCAGGAGGGCCCGGGGAAGCCCGCCTATTGGGAAGAGTTCAAGCTTCCGTACCGGTCGAACGCGAACATCATTTCCTGCTTGATGGAGATCCAGCGCAACCCGCTCACGGCTGACGGCAAGAAGACCACGCCGGTCGCGTGGGAGTCCAACTGCCTGGAAGAGGTGTGCGGCGCCTGCACGATGGTCATCAACGGCAAGGCGCGGCAGAGCTGCTCCGCTCTCGTCGATAATTTTACCCAGCCGATTTCGCTGGAGCCCATGAAGTCCTTCCCGCTCGTTCGTGACTTGATGGTCGATCGCAGCCGCATGTTCGAATCGCTCAAGCGGGTTCGGGCCTGGGTTCCCATCGACGGGACGCACGACCTGGGTCCCGGTCCCCGGCAGTCGCCGGAGAACCAGGAGTGGATGTACGAACTGTCCGAGTGCATGACCTGCGGGTGCTGCATGGAAGCCTGTCCGAACTACCACGAGGGCACGGACTTCGTTGGACCAGCCGTCGTTAGCCAGGTGCGGCTGTTCAACGCCCATCCCACGGGCGAGATGCATTCGTCCGAGCGCCTGGAAGCCTTGATGGGCGACGGCGGCATCGACGAGTGTGGTAACGCCCAGAACTGCGTGAAGGCTTGCCCCAAGGAGATTCCGTTGACAACCTCGATTGCGAGTGTCAACCGGCAGATTGTGGCCTACGCTATCAAGAAGGGCCTGACGAAGTAAAGGTACGTAAAGAGAAGCCCGCCGCCCAATATGGACAGCGGGCTTCTGCGTGTGCAAGTCGACTAACGGGGGCGGATGCCACCGGACTCTCCCATGGCGCCGAGCCTCCTCTGGTAAATCTCGCAAGCCCGGAACCAGGGACGTATGAGCGTAGGTTCAGGATCTGGTATTGTCGCTGCACTCTGATTGTTTGTTCACGGTAAACCCCTATCCACTTTCTTCAGCATGTAATCCCTGCATGGTGGCCCGGGGCCCGCATCCAACGGGTGCTGTTGGTCAAACCGGCTGGACTGCACGTGCGGCACCTCCTACGGGGTTGTTTGCGCACTTTGTCTTCGGGGTCCGCTTTCTTTATGGTGCTGTTCACACTGCGTGAACCGCTTGTCTGATGTAATGGTACTATCTTCCAGCAAAACCGTCAAGTGGTTTTTGTCGCATTGGGGCGAATTGGTATGTTCGCTGGCAGAGAACCCACTCCGTACACGCTTTTCCGGGATCTTGAGCATTTCGGCACCCTTGTTCACAATGTGAGAACACTGGGGTAAAATGGGTCCAGGTTGGCAACAAGGAAGTGGATCGTCGGTGGGCGCACGCGTGGGGGGACAGCGGATCCATGCACAGGTGCTTGGCACCAGGCTGCGACAGCTCCGTGAGGGCTACGGGCTGGTCCTGCAGGATGTGGCCGATCTGTTTGCCACCACGCGCAACGTCCCCTCCCAGTGGGAAGGGGGTCAGCGGGAACCGTCCTATGAGAACCTGCTGCACCTCGCTGACTTCTACGGAGTGACCACGGATTGGCTACTGGGCAGAGGGGCTGCCGAGCGGGACAGCCCGCGGGTAAAGCAGGTCAAGAGCCAGCTTGGGGACTATCTCCGGCTCAAGGAGGGCACCTTGCCGGGCACGACCCCCGGGCAGCGCCTGCGGCTAGCGGTCGAGTTCCTCGCCGCCCAGGACTCTGCGATGTTCAGTCTGGAGCGCATCGCCCGGCAATTACTCGTATCGGAAGAGACCATCCGTCAGATGCTCTTCGGGCAGGTGATCGCCACCGGCCCGGTCGTTCAGCGCTTTGCCCAGTACGCGAATCTGCCGGAACTCTGGTTCTATCAGCCCACGCCTCAGCTAGAGGATGCCTCCGTCAAGTATCGCGCCCTGGTGGAGCGGTTCCAGGCCGAAGC
Organism: Symbiobacteriaceae bacterium; assembly: GCA_027356675.1. The sequence goes on from DAHVXO010000311.1 coordinate 3,547, forward strand.
GTTGGTGCCCGAGGAGGTTGAGCAGCGGGTGTGGGGGGCCAAGCGCTCCGCCCAGCGCCGGGCGCGGCGAGTGCCGCCCGGATGACAATGCGAGAAACCGGAGCCACAGCTCCGGTTTCGGGGTTATGCGTGCACGCAAGCGATCAGCAGCGTGAGCACGAGGTGATCGGGCTGGTGCCTTCAAACTGACTGGCGAGGGCGGGGGCGGTGGCCGTCACGATGAGGGCCACCACCACAATGGCAAGCAGAAAGCGATTCATGTTTACGAGCCTCCTTTTGGTTTATTCGGTTCACCGGGTACATGATGCGGCATGTTGGCCGCCTAGTTCCTGCAGAAAGCGGTTGAGCTTGTGGACGCCGGCATAGTGGACCGCCTTGACGGCGAAATCCAGGGCCAGCATGGCCTTGTCATGGCATTCGGCCGGGCGTCCGAGGCCACGTAGTGTCTGGGCCCAGGTGAAGTAGACGTCTGCCCGGGTGCGGTCATCGATGAGGGGATGGATCAGGGCGGCCGTGATCATTTGCTGGGCGCTGACCAAGTCGCCCGCCGCCAGGAAGAACTCGGCCCGCCGGCTCAGCTTCTTGTGCCCCGCCGCCTCGTCTGGCAGGAGCACCTCCGCTTGGGCCATGGTCGCCGCCGCTTCTGGCAAATGGCCCAGCATGAGCTGTACACCGCCAAGGTTGTGGAGGGCCTGTCCGAGCATGGCGATCCAACC
>DAHVXO010000314.1 GCA_027356675.1 Symbiobacteriaceae bacterium
GAATCCCAGTGGCACCGTGACTGCCGAGCACCTTGCCCTCGGAGTCAACCCCGGTCTGGCGGAACAGGAAGATGTCCTGCAGGACCACAACATCACCCTCCATACCTTGCACTTCGGTGATGTAAGTGACCTTGCGGGTGCCATCTTTGAGCCGGGAGAGCTGGACCACCAGGTCGACGGCCGCTGCAATCTGATCACGAATGGCCTTCACCGGCAGCTCCATGCCGGCCATCATCACCATCGTCTCCAAACGGGAGATCATGTCACGGGGGCTGTTGGCGTGTCCGGTGGTCAGGGAGCCGTCGTGGCCGGTGTTCATGGCCTGGAGCATGTCCAGCGCCTCGCCGCCGCGGCACTCTCCTACCACCACCCGGTCCGGGCGCATCCGCAGGGCGTTCTTGACCAGATGCCGGATCGAGATCTCGCCCTTGCCTTCGAGGTTCGGCGGGCGGGTCTCCAGCGAGACCACATGGTCCTGGCGCAGTTGCAGCTCAGCCGCATCCTCGATGGTCACGATGCGCTCGTCATCCGGAATGAAGGAGGACAGGACGTTGAGCGTCACCGTCTTGCCGGAGCCCGTGCCACCAGAGACCACGACATTCAGCCGGGCCTTGACGCACGCCTCCAGGAATACCGCCATGGGCTTGGTCATGGTGCCCCATTCCACCAACTGTTCGATCGTGATGGGCTTCTTGGCGAACTTGCGGATGGTGATGGACGGACCCCTCAGGGCCAGGGGCGCGATGATGGCGTTGACGCGGCTGCCGTCGGGGAGCCGGGCGTCCACCATGGGGCTGGATTCGTCGATGCGCCGCCCCAGCGGGGAGACAATCTTCTCGATGACTTGCAGGACCTGAGCCGCTGAGGCGAACTGCACATCCGTCAGGATGAGCCTGCCTTTGCGCTCGACGTAGACCTGGTCCGGTGCGTTCACCATGATTTCACTGACCGACGGGTCGTCCAGCAATGGCTGAATCGGGCCATAGCCGATAATCTCAGCGTAGAGGTCGGTCGCGATCTGCTCCCGCTCCAGGGGCGGGATTTGCTCTTCCTGGAAAAGCGCCTCGGCGATCTTTTGCTGGACCTCAGAGCGTTGTTGATCGGTCATTTCCCGGGTGTTGGTCAGCAGTTTGGCGTCGATCTCCTGAATCAGTCGATGCTGGACCCGGTTCTTCAGTTCGCGCCGGGCTTTGGCCTCAGGTGTCTCCATTTGCTGTGGCGCCGGCTTTGGACCCTTAAAGGATCCAACCGTGAGGGCGCCGCCGGTCGGCCGGGCGGCAGGGGCCGGCTCCGCCGGACGGGAGGGCCCCAAACCCTCCTTGCTCTTGATGCGCTCATACAGCGATGTCACGGTCCCCTCACCTCACCTTTACGAAGCCGTTAGAGGAGGCCGAAAAGCTTGCGGGGCGCTCCGGAAACCAGACGGGGCTTGCTGGTGAGCGCCTGGGGTTCGGCAGGCTTGATGCCTGTCTCGACAGCGGTCACCAGCTTCATGAGCGCATCCACCAGTGCACTGTTCTTGGCCCGCTTTAGCACGACGGGGATGCCGGTGTTGGCTGCAGCTGTGGCCGCGTGCCCGTCGGATGGGATCAGGTGGGTCAGCGGTACGCCCAGGCTCTGGCCGATATCCTCCAGCGTAAGGCCCACGAGGCTGTCCGACCGGTTGAGCACCACCTGGACCTTCTCCTTGGGGTACTCCAGCCGCTCCAGCAGCACATCGAGCCCCTTGGCCGTCGACTCCAGCGCCGTGATTTCCGGCAGCGTGACCACCAGGATGGTATCCGACTTGTCGAAGGCGATCAGGTTCGCCTCCCGGAAGGAGGCCGCGGTGTCGATGATGACGAAATCGTGCGAGGCCCGCAGCGCCTCGATGATCTCGATCAGATAGGGCCTGTTCTGGTCTGCCCGTCCGCTGCCATCCACTTCCGATGCCAGGTGCGGCAGGGCCGGGGCCGCCAGAACGCCCACACCGCTCTGCGCCTGGCGGGCGAGGACCCGGCTCAGATGATCGGGGGTGATCGTAGTCAGGAGCCGGCACAGGTCGACGATGCTCGCCTGCGGACGTACGCCCATCATGGTGGCGAGGACGCCAAACTCCAGATCCAGGTCAACGGCCGCCACTTTCTTGGCGCCGCCGTTGGCAAGGCCGGCCGCCAGGTTGGCGACCAGCGTGGTCTTGCCGACACCACCCTTGGTGCTGAAAACTGTGATGACCTTGCCCTGCCGCTTGACAGAAGCCGCGGGGGCCGCCACCAGCATGGGATTGGGGCCAGCAACCGCTGCGGCCTGCAGAGCGCCGACCAGTTCTTCCAGCGTGAAGGGCTTGACCAGGTAATCCCGAGCGCCGGCCTTCATGGCCCGTCGCAGGTACTCCTGCTCGCCCTGCACCGAGACGATCACGACGCCCACCGGACTCTCCTGCATGATCTTCTGCGTAGCCGTGATCCCATCGAGCACGGGCATGTTGATATCCATCAGGACGACATCCGGGCGGAGACGGGCAGTCTGTTCCACGGCCTGCTGGCCGTTCTCCGCCTCGCCCACCACTTCAAACTGTCCCGCTTCAAACTCAAGCATGGCCTTGACGGACTGCCGCACCTGGTAAGCGTCGTCTACCAGCAGTACGCGAATTCTGTCAGCCACCGGGCGCACCTCCTGCCTACCGGTTCGGTGTTGGCGTCGTTGCGGTCGCTGCGGTACTCTGGGTTGCGAACCGCGAATCATTCAGGATGACCCTGCCGACGTCGGCTTCCTTGACCGCCGGCCGCAGCAGGACCTTAATCAGGCCGATCTGCTCCGCCAGCGCCACCTCGACCGCCTGCTCCGGCTGGAGCGCCAGGGGCAGCGAGGTCAGTTTTGCGACGTCCGCCGATACGGTTCCGCTCTTGGCCGTCCCTGCCGCCGGACCCTTGCCCAGCACCGGCACCTGCTCGTAGAGAATCCGGCTGGTGGCGGCTGGACGTTCCGGCGGCTTGGCCTGGAGAATCAGCACAAGGTCGACCAGGTCCCCGGGCTCGGGAAACCCTGCTACACCCGAGAGCTCATCGATCCGGATGGTCACCGCCCGAGCGCCTTTGGGAATGCGGTAGATCATGCCGCCCTTGCCCTCCGGGACCACCCGGCTCCTGAGGATAACCTCGCCGGGCTCCAGCTGGACCGTCGTAACTTGACCCACCAGATCCGAGACTGCCGAGAACTCGGTACCCGTGGCGAAGGCCCTGGGTATCTGCTTGAGTCCCAGGTGCTGCTCCGTGAGCTTGGTGTGAACCGGTACGGCTTCCTTGCCAGTTACCGCCACGACGGAGACCATCTCGACGGCCGCCTTTGTGTCAGCAGGCTTGGATTCGGAGAGGACCTGCCTGACGATTAATGTAACGACGAGCCCGATGATTACGGGAATCAGGACCAGCCGTAGGATTTTTCCTTTATCCATAGGCGCACCTCCAGCTGACCTATCGCTTCAGTTTTGTTCTGCGCAGGCCGAAATCAGGCGCTGTATCAGAACTCTCACCTTCGCCTACAAATTTGACGAACCGCCCGACAATCTCGCCCTTGTCAGACCCGTTGTCGATAGCCTGCTCCAGGAAGAACATGCCGAAACCGACCACGTGCACCTGCCCTCTGCCGTTGTCGGCGAAGTCCTCGAGGATGGGAACGGCCACCAGCCGCGGCGAGCGACGTGAATGTTCCGCGTATGTGGCGTAAGGGTCCTGGTTGATGCGGTACTGCACCGCTCGCACAGTAGGGCCGGCCATGTTGCCGGGCTGCGTATCCAGCCAGTCGCCCGCGTGGATCCAATTGTCGTACCCGTACATCAGGTTCTGTTCGTACATGGAAGCGCCGGATTTGCCCAGCGCCAGGGCGCCATAGTTGCCCGGCGACACGGTGCCGTTCGCTGCGCCCATCTTGAGATTGACGACCTGTCCGATCTGCCAGTTGGCCCGGGAGACACCCAGCGGGGCCGCGCCCTCGGTTGCGCTCAGATTCTGCGTCACGGCCGTGGCACTACCCACCACGGGTATGCTGCCGCTGCCGAGCACGCGGGCGAAGGTCATGGAGACGGTTGAGTCAATAGTGATGCTGAGCGCCCGATTATCACTGTCCACCGTGACTGTGGCGGCTGCGGGGTCGACGTTGTTACGCTGCAGGTAGGTCTTGGCCACGGCAATAGCCTCGTCGGGTGCGGCGGGCAGCGAACTGGCTCCGGCCAGAGCGGCTGCATCTGCCACTGTGGAGAGCCGTTGCCGCTCCACATAGAGGCGCCCCACATCGGTTCCAAGGGCTGCCAACCCAATCAGGGCGGTCATCACGACTGCAACGAGCATGGCAATGATCCCGCTCTCCTCATCCTGCAACCGCTGCCAAGCAGCTTTCACAGAAACCCCTCCTATTCGACCCGAGAGGTCAGGGTGGCGGATAGCGGGACCTCGGAGCCGATGATGCCCATCAGGGCCAGCACTTTGTATTTGTAGTCCAGCTTGACGGTGATGTCCGAACCGGTGGTCCGGCTTCCCGCTGGCGTGATCGTGATGGTGAGGGTTGCCGGATCCAGGGTTGTGGCAGTCAGTTGGGCTCGCTCCGTCACTTCAGAGTCGGCCGCCCCGGTGATCCCTAGCCGCACAGCCTCACGGGTCGCATGCTGGAGCGTAATCACAGCGTTGGCCATCCGGGCGACGTCCACCAGCCCAATGAGTAGCCAGATCAGAACCGGCAGCACCAGGGCCATTTCGACTGTGGCCTGCCCCCGACTGCCGCGCCGTTGTTTCTGGTTCACCTTCACACGAACACCTCCTCCCGCTCCTACGAAGGGGCCGACCGGCATCCCATGCCGGCCGGCCCCTTCCCGGGAAGGACTCTATGTACCGGTTTCGGATCCCTACCCAAAAAGTTCAGTCGAATTACGGCGTGACACCCGGGATGGTCTTCAGAGAGTTGGTGATGCTCGTGAAGATCTGGCCGACCTGGGTCCCGAACAGCGACAGGAGGGCGATCACACCGATGGCCACGAGACCGACGATCATCGCATACTCCACCATGCCCTGGCCCTGCTCCTGATCCAGGAGGTTCTTGAGCTTAAGATACAGGTTCAACATTTGTCTTCGCATCCTTTCTGGTCTTCAGTGTCTAGGTCCAACCGTCGGGACTTATGTGGGCTCCGTCTTCGTCCAGCGCTCATATTGTTCTCTCTGACTCTAATCTATCATCTGCTATGGACCCGCACATCGGGCTTGAGGCTCAACTATGGCAGGCATTTCCATGGGACTGCAGCCTTGGGCGCGTGGGTCCTTTTCGGGCATGGTCCCATGGGACCTGGGACCATAGTCCCATGACGTACCGGGGCCGGTCGGCGCTCATGTGCGTCGACCGGCCCCCGGACTCAGTGTTTGCCGTTGGAAAGTAAGATTACGTGCGGACTCCCCTCCTCGGGGTGGACGGTCACGCGAACCCTGGAGCCGTAAACTTTGGTGACATTCTCCTCGGTCACTACATCGTGCGGCAAACCGTCGGCGAAGACCCGGCCCTCCTTAAACATGACCAGGCGGGTTGCGTACTGGGCCGCCAGGTTCAGATCGTGCAGGACGGCGATGACGGTGAGACTCTGGTCCCGATTCAGGCGCCGGGTCAGGTCCAGGAGTTCCACCTGATGGGCGATGTCCAGGTGGGCGGTGGGCTCATCGAGGAGCAGTAGGCGGGGCTCCTGGGCCAGCGCCCGGGCCACCATGACCCGCTGGCGCTCGCCACCGCTGAGCCCAGTCACGAGCCGATCTGCGAGGTGCAGGGTGTCGGTCAGCGCCATGGCCTGGCAGACCACCTCCCGATCCCAGAGCGACTCACTGTGCAGCGGGGCCAGGTGCGGCAGTCGGCCCATGGCCACCACCTCGGCCACCGTGAACTCGAATTCCACGGCGGTCTCCTGCTCAACCACGGCGATATGGCGCGCCAGCTCCCGGGCCCGCATCCGGTAAATATCTTGCCCGCCCAGGGTGATGGCGCCTCCCCCCGGCCGCAGCGAATGGCTGATGGCCCGCAGCAGCGTGGATTTGCCCGAACCGTTGGGTCCCACCACCGCCACGAACTCCCCCCGCTGCACCCCCAGCGTGAAGTCCGACAGCACGGGACGGGACCCGTAGCCGCAGGTGATGCGATCGACCATCAGGTACACGGGCCCACCCCCTTACGCATCCGCAGGCTTGAGCCGGCGGCGGAGCAACCAGAGGAAGAAGGGACCGCCGGTCACGGCCATCACCAGGCCCACAGGGATCTCGGCAGACCCCAGGATGGATCGGGCGATGGTGTCGGCCGCCACCAGGACCACCGCGCCCAGCACAGCCGAGGCCGGCAGCAACAGGCGGTGGTCCGGCCCTACCAGGAACCGGACAACGTGTGGGACAATCAGCCCCACAAAGCCAATCGACCCGCAGAAGGCCACGGACGCCGCGGTCAGCAGTGACCCGGCAACCAGCACGGACCGCTTGACCCACTCCACCTCGACACCCAGGTGCCGGGCGGGTTCCTCCCCCATGAGCATGGCGTTCAGTTCCCGCCCGTAGAAAAGCAGCACACCAAAGCCTGCCATGAGGTAGGGCAAAAGCCAGGCGACCTTTGTCCAGTTGGCGCCGCCCAGGCCCCCCATCATCCAGAAGAGGATGGCGTCCCGGGCGTGCGAGTCCGTAAAGTAGAGGATCAGGGAGACCAGTGAGGAGTTGAAGGCCCCCACCGCCACACCAGCCAGCAGCAGCGCCACTACGGGCACCCGGGGGCCCACGGCGGCCAGCCGGTAGACCAGCATCACCGTCACCACCCCACCGGTGAAGGCGAAGAGCGGCACGGCGCCGATCGCGGTGACCGAGAGGCTGCCCAGGAACGCAATCGCGATGGACGCCCCCAGCCCGGCGCCTGAGGAAACGCCCAGCACATACGGGTCGACCAGCGGGTTCTTGAACAGCCCCTGGAAGGCCCCGCCCGCCACCGCCAGCGCCATGCCGGCCAGCATCCCCAGCACGACCCGGGGCAGCCGGATGCGCCACAGGATCGCCTCATGGGTCTGAGGCCAGTCCGGGGTGATCGTGATACCGGGCACGCGGGACAACACGATGCGAATGGCCTCACCCGGCGGGATGTGGACGGCACCGACCCCGCCGGAGAGCACCAGAACGAGCAGAAGCAGTACCAGAGACAGCAGAATTACATACCGGCCACGTGCGCTGCGCACCGGCCCACCCCCGATCACGACCCGTTTACTTATAGAGCTCTGGAGCAGGCCCCAAAGCTTGCGTCTCACGCGTAGATGCCTCCTGTGATCGTTGGTTCCGCGGTACAGGGCCCGACCAATAGAAATCCCCCGGCGCTATAGCCGGGGGAAAGGTCAGGTCTATGTGTCGACGGACGGGTGCCGCGACTCATCGCCCCCTCTCCTCCGAAGGATGGATGAAATGCTGCACAGGCAGGTTTCCTGGCTTCCGGATCCTTGTCTACCCCCGTGGCCTTCCCGGCTTGGCGCCAGTGGCACAGCGTGACGGTAGCAGACTCCCCGGTTACAGTGGCGGGACCGCGCCGGACTCGCACCGGCTTCCCTATTACCTCCCGGCGCAGTTCGCGCCGCAAGCACCTGGTCAGTTACCCATATGCAGTTGTCATCACCGAGTATACGGGACTCCTAACGGCAGTTCAATCCCCAAATGGGGCCAATCACCGGCGCTCCTTGTCCAGCTGGACAAGCCCCGTGCGCACGGCATAAAGCGCCGCCTGGGTCCGGTCCGAGACGCCCAACTTCTCGAAGATATGCGTCAGATGGTTCTTGGCCGTCTTCTCGCGGATGAAGAGCCGGTCGGCAATGTCCCGGTTCGAGGCGCCCTGCCCCACCAGCTGTAAGACTTCCAGTTCGCGCTCCGTCAGCCCGGGGTCATCCGGAGACTTGACAGCATGCTTGTCGCCGCGCGCCAGCTCGATGAGCACCAGGCCGGCCAACTTGGGGTGAAGGTACGGCCTGCCTGCCTTCGCAGCGCGGATAGCGTCCATCAGGTCGGCGGAATCAACATCCTTTAGCATGTAACTATTCGCGCCGGCCTTAAGCGCACGCATCAGGTATTCCTGGTCCTCGTGCATGGTCAGGATGACCACGCCGGTGGCCGGCATTGCCGCCTTGATTCGGCTGCAGGCCTCCAGCCCGCCTCCCGGCATGGAGACGTCCAGGACCACGACGTCCGGCCGGAGGGCGAGCGCTTGCTCAAGCGCCTCTTCCCCATTGCCCACCTCTGCGACCACGGTGAAGCCGGGCTCCATCTCCAGGATTTGCTTAAGACCCTGGCGGAAGAGCGTGTGGTCGTCGGCAATGAGGATCCGTACGGGTTGCGGTTGCATGAAGTTCCTCCTGTTACTCGCCCACGGGGAAGGTAAAGTTCAGCCGTGCGCTCTGACCCGGTGCGCTGATAATCTCCATGGACCCGCCGAGCAGTTCCGTCCGCTCCCGCATCCCGACCAGCCCGAACTTGGTGCCGGCCTGGGTCTGCCGAAGCTTCTCGGGATCGAACCCGACACCGTCGTCCCGGACGGTGAGGCGAACTTCCTGGCCGCCGGCCGTGTCCACCTTCACCCAGACCCGCGCGGCGCCGGCATGCTTGTAGACATTATTGAGCGCCTCCTGGACCAGCCGGAAGATCGCAATCTCAAAGGCGGAATCGAAACGGCGCTCGTTGCCGAAGGCCACGAAGTCGGTCTCGATGCCGAACCGGGCCTGGTAGTCCTTGAGAAAGGCCCGTAGGGCAGGGATCAGGCCCAGGTCGTCCAGCGCCATAGGCCGCAGATCAAAGATGATCTTACGCACGTCCTGCAGACTCAGGCGCACCAACTCTTTCAGTTGGTTCAGTTCCTCACCCAGCCGCTGGAGGTCCGTATCGAGCAGCCTCAGGCATACGTTGATGCGCAGTACTACGCTGTTGAGCAGCTGTGCCGGGCCGTCATGAATCTCCCGGG
>DAHVXO010000317.1 GCA_027356675.1 Symbiobacteriaceae bacterium
ACGCGTATGCCATGCTCCCGGGCCATCGCCAAGGCGGCCAGCGCTGTCCGGCGCGGGGCCTCCCAGAAAAACGAGTAACCGGTCAAGTGGATCAAGCTGGCGGTGGCCAGGGCGTCCAACGGCAAGTCAGATGGAGCCAGCTCGCGGTTGGCGCCGGGACTGATCAGCATGGAGCGTTCTCCGCCAGGCTCCACCAGGGAGAGGATGATGCCCGTCGGGGCGCCGGAATCGACGGCCACCCGGGGGTCGACCCCCTCGGTGCGAAGCCCTGCAACCAGGGACGCACCCAGGGGATCCGCCCCCACGCGGCCGACAAACAGGACGGGCTGCCCCAGGCGTGCCAGCCAGGTCGCGGTATTGGCCGGAGACCCACCCGGGCGCGGGTAAATCTCACCGCGGGTGTCGGTGCCTCTGTCAAGCTGGCCAGGGGTCATCGCGATCAGGTCTAACACCAGGTCGCCCACTACAACTGCTCGCATGTTGACACTCCCCGTAGCGGCCAGCGGTTCTGCTACCGTGCAGACTCCGACAGTGCGATCGCCAGTTGGGCGCCCACCCTGGCGTTATTGACCACCAGCGCCTTGTTGGCTGCCACGGTCGCCCCTTTGCTCACCTCATGGAGGGACTTGAGCAGGTAAGGCGTCACGGCCTTGCCCCGGATGCTCTCTGCTTTCATCCCGGCCTCAGCGGTATCTAGCCACTGCCGGAGTTGAACCGGATCCAGGGCGTCCTGCTGCGGAATCGGATTGACCAGCAGGACGGCGCCGGGCATCCCCAAGGCCTTCCGGGCCTTCAAGACCGCCGCGGCCTCAGCCGGCGCCTCCACCCGGGCGTCCACCGACATGCCGGTGGAGGGGATATAAAACCCGGGGAACGTGTCGGTGCCATAACCCAGGATCGTCACGCCATGAGTCTCCAAGAACTCCAGGGTAGCCGGAATGTCAAGCACCGTCTTGGCACCGGCGCAGACCACGGCCAGATTCAAGCGGGAGAGCGCGATCAGGTCTGCGGACACGTCAAAGGATTCCCCGCCGCCGCGGTGAACGCCCCCGATGCCCCCCGTCACAAAGACCTCGATGTCGGCCCAAACAGCCACCTGAGCGGTGGAGGCGACGGTCGTGGCGGCGCTGCGGCCCAAACCGGCCAATACGGGCAGATCCCGGATCGAGGCCTTGGGAAGGTCCGGACTCTGGGCCACCCGCTCCAGTTCGTCGCGGGTCAGGCCCACCACAAACTGCCCGTCCAGAACGGCCACCGTGGCGGGAACCGCGCCTGCACGCCGGATCTCATCTTCTACGGCCACAGCAACCTCCAGGTTTTCCGGGTATGGAAATCCGTGGGCGATAATGGTGGACTCCAGTGCCACCACGGCCCGGCCGGCCGCTTTGGCCGCTTGCACCTCTGCACTCTGACGCATGTAGCGGTTCACCGCGAACTCCTCCTTCTCATAGAGCCAGGTATTCGACTTGGACTACCTCATTCCTACCATGGCCGGGGTCACGTTCGTCCACATACCCAAAACGGAAGCCGCCCTGGTGGTGGGCGGCTTCCGTCTTGCTGGCTGCACCCCGTTGCGGGCAAAGCCTGGACTCGGCTCTCCCAGTGCGGGGCCGGTGCCGAGCTTACGCCTGCACCGAGCGGACCGCATCGATGACCTTGGCGGCCACCGCTTGCGGGTTGCTCCCCTCGATCTGATGCCGGTGAATCATGGTGACGATCTTGCCGTCCTTCATCACCGCCATGGATGGGGAAGACGGCGGATTGTCACCGAAGAGAGCGCGCGCAGCGGCGGTGGCTTCCTTATCCTGGCCGGCGAAGACGGTATAGAGATGATCGGCCTTCGCCCCCGACGCCAGCGCCATGGCGACGCCCGGCCGGGCGATGCCGCCGGCGCACCCGCAGACGGAGTTCACGAAGACCAGCGTAGTCCCCTGAGCGCTGGGCAGGGTCGCAGCGACCTCCGCCGGTGTCTTGAGCTCCTTGAACCCTACCTGTGTCAGTTCGTCACGCATATTCTGGATCATCGGCATGAACATGTTGATCTCCAAGGTCGTACCCCTCCCGAAGGAAACTTATGCATTTCCTTTGTCGTTTTTGACGATGGGGGATGGCCGCGCGGGTACGGATGATTCCTGGGAAACTGGATGGCCTGGCCGGAAGATTTGGACCCGCCGCACCGTCTCCCCACCCGAACGCCCCAGCCGCTGTCGCAGCGGGGTCCACAGACTCAACCCCCAGAACAGACCTGCAACCACAACCCCGACCGCGGCATAGCTCGCCCAGGGCAACCCGACCCGCCCGGTGCGGAGGCTGTATTGCATCAGCCCGCCACCACTCAGGTTGCCCAACCCCTCCCCCAACCCCCAGGCGACGGAGGCGATGCCGAAGTAAGCCCCCTCGGCACCCGGCCGCGCCACCAGGGAGACGGCTGTGTCGACGGTCGGCATGAGAAACATCTCACCAACGATGAAGACCAGCACGGCCGCCACCAGACCGCCGAAGCCCCATAGCGGCCCGGCAACGCCCACGAGACCGAGACCGGCCCCGATCAGCAGGGCACCGATTGCCATGGCGGTCAGGGGCGCCAGTTGCGCCAGGATACGGCGAGTAACGATCACCTGGAGCAGGATGATCACAACGCTGCTGATGGTCCAGAGCAGCCCGACGGACGCTTCAAGCCCCAGCACCCGGCTGGCAAAGAGCGGCACCGAGATGGCGAGTTGCGTAAAGAGCGCCCACGTCAGTCCGCTCACGGCGCTGAAGACGAGGTAAGGCACATCCGAAAGCAGACTGAGGACCGCAGCCGGTGCGACCTGCCGGCGCGACAGGGGCTCGTCGAGCAGTGCCCAGGTCAGTACCCCCAGCACCAGGTGGACCCCTGCCGCCAGCCCGAAGAGCTGGAGCATGGTGCCCCGGACCAGAAACGCCCCTGCCAACGGCCCAAGGGAGACGCCGATATTGGCTGCCACACCCCGCAGCGCGAACGCCGTCGTACGTTCCCTTTCCCCTGCCAGCACGGCGATGGCCACCTTGGCCGCAGGACCGTAGAGCCCGCCCCCAAACCCTGCCACGGCGGCAGCCGCAAGATAATACGTCATAGTGCCGGGGAACCCGAGCGCTCCGATTCCCACCGTCCGCAATACCAGCCCTGCGAGCAGCGTGCGCTTGCGACCGGCCCGGTCGGCTAGCACTCCCCCCGCCGCACTCCCCAGCAGCAGTGCCAGTGACTGGGCGGCGAGCACCAATCCCGCCTCGGCCGGGGTCAGAGAGCGCCGGGCGGTGAAGAGGATGGCGAAGTACGGCAGCAACAGATACCATCCCGCATGAAAGAGCAGAATGCCCGTGAGCAGCACGCCCATGGAACGCCCAAGCCGGAACCCGGGTGGAAACACCCGCACGCGCAAAACACCTCCGCAGTCTAGGGTGCCCGCGCAGGTGCCAATCTTGTATTGCATTTACATCAGATCAGTGCGACGATGAGCAGCGCCCCAAAGAGGATGGTCAGCCACTGCTCGCCCTTGCCGATCACGTTCAGGTTCATGGCCGCGCCGCCCCGCGCCGCCCCGTAGATCGACCAGAAGAGCGCAGGCAGCAACGCCACCGGCACCAGCCAGGGCACCGTGCGAACCGCCGCAGCCACCGCGGCGAAAGCAAAGGCGGCCAGATGCACCGCCACCGACAGCCCCCGGAAGCCGGCCGACCGCCGCTCCCGGGCCAGCGTCTTGACACGGAAGACCGAGCCGCCGAAGAAGGCCGCACTGGTGATGGCCACCACCCAGCCCTCGGCCGGAATCCGGCCCGTGGCAGCCAGGTAATAGAGCGGTCCGCCGGCCATCAGGCCCACGACGGCCAGGAGGCCCGCGGATATGGAGCGTGTCAGTCCCCGGTCGGCCAGGAGTTGCACGATCGCCAGAACGACCAGGGCGCCTGCCAGCAAAGCGATGGACCACGGCCGCAAGATGATCACCGGCCCCAGGAAGGCGATGGCCAACCCGCCGAAGAGCAGGAGCCCGATCCGGGCCGCCTGGGGCGTGGTCCGGGCCATGCCGGCCTTGCCGCTGGCCCCGGTACCACGCAGAACCTCCACGGGACCGCGCACACAATACCCGGCGACCCAGCCGAGCAGCGCAAGGATCCCAAGCAGGCTTGGACCGGCAGAGAGCATGGCGACAATGGACGGCGTTAGCAGCATTGCCCATCCGCCGTGTTCGCGGGGAATCGGGATGCGGCCGTTGGCGTGAGTGGTGGCCATGGGTGGCGCCCCCTGTATGAAAGTCTTATGCAGGATATATTGTCGCCTGGACGGCCACGTAGCACAGTGACGTTGCTCACAACTTATGACGGAGCGGGGGAACGGCAGGAATTCGGTATCATAGACGGAAGTTATGTCAGCACGGGGGTGCTCATCATGTCGGAGATTCGGTGCACTCTGTGCGGGCGTTCGCCGGAAGGCGACCCGGAGTATGCCATGAAGGCCTTTCAGCACCGCGAGGGTCAGAAGGAGGGACGGGTGAAGGGGCCCCTGGTCTACATCTGCCCGGTCTGTGCTGGCCGGAGCCGGTACGAGGCACAGCAGAGCGGACGCGGCCTCTCGACCCCGAAGAAAAAAGATGTATAACACCGCCGAATTCCAGGCCCTGCGCCGGGAGTATCTGCAGGGGGCCCTTGAGCGCTGTTCCCACCTGCAAAGTGAAGCCGACCGCCTGCGCGCCGGCGCAGGCGTGGACCTCAGGCCCCTGCGCCAGGAGATTCACAAGCTCCGGGGCTCCGGCGGCTTCTACGGTTTCGCGGCACTCTCCACCGCAGCCGGCGCCGCCGAGGACCAACTGATCCTGACCATGGACGACGAGATCGAGCGTGACGACGCCCGCCTGGCCGACCTGGTCACCAAGGTCGTCGCCACAGCCCGGGTGGCAGCGAAAGAGCTGGGTCTGTAACCCGGTACCTGCATACCTGGTCGCGCCACCGACAGGGATGTCGGTCCCGATGCGCGTAACGGGCCGGCCGGTCCATGGATGGACATTGGCCGGCCGGCCTACCCCTTCATCAGTTCCCTGACCCGTGCCACGATCTCCTCCTGAATCGACGGACCCTTGGTGAGATGGCGGGTCGGCCCCAACTGGAGCAGAGTCTTCTCCCCCTCCGTCAGATCCAGCGCCGTCAAGACCAGGAGCGGAATCTGCTGGGTCCACCGTCGCTGCCGGAGCAGCCTGACCAGCTGGAACCCATCCAGATTCGGCATCATCAGATCCAAAATGAGCAAATCAGGCCGCTCCTCCATGATCAGCCGGAACGCCTCCTGCCCATCCGCCGCAGCCCGAACCGCGTACCCGGCCCGCTCCAGCATGACCCCGACGATTCGCCGCACGTCCGGATCATCATCCACCACCATGATCAACGGAGTCCCGTGCGGCCCACCCGCCCGACCGCCCAACACCCCCCGGATCGTTCCCAGCAACTTCATCTCATCGATGGGTTTGCCGATGACCCCGGCGACCCCGAGCGCGACCATCTCGGACTCCCGCCCGGTCGTATACGCACTGACCACCACGACCGGTATTTTTCCCGTCGTGGCATCCTCCTTGAGCCGCCGTGCGACCTCCAGCCCATGCATCCCTGGCATCATGAGATCGAGCGTGATCGCATCGATCTTGCGCGACTTCGCGATCTGCAGCGCCTGCTCTCCAGAAGTAGCCCCAACGGTCTGGAGCCCTTCCTGCTCAAGCGAGAGCATGATCAACCGGACGATGTCCGAGTCATCATCGACCACCAGGACTGTCTTGGTCCCCAGCGGCACGGTTACGTTCAGATCCCCCAGCGCCGGTTCAGTCGGCATGGTAAAGCTGAACGTCGACCCCACCCCGACCTTGCTCTCTGCCCAGATCTGCCCGCCGTGCTCCTCGACAATCGCCTTACAGATGGCCAGACCCAGTCCGGTGCCCCCGGTCTTGCGGGTCGATGCATTATCCACCCGGTGGAACTTCTCAAAGATTCGCATCAGCTGGTCGGGTGGGATCCCCGGCCCCCGGTCCCGGACCTCCACCTTGACGTAGAAGCCGTCCTGGACCGCCGTAACCTCGACATCGGTCCCCGGTTCGCTGAACTTGATGGCGTTGCTCATCAGGTTGACCAGCACCTGCTGGAGCCGGTCCGAGTCCGCCACAGCTCGGGGCAGGTTCGGGGCGACCTTCGTGACCACGTTGATGCTGCGCTGCTTGGCGTACCCCTCCATCTCCTTGGCGGAACGGGCCACCGCATCGGTGATGGAAAGGGGCGCCTTCTTGATCTCCATCTTTCCCGCTTCAATGCGGGAGATGTCCAGGATATCGTTGATCAGCCGGATGAGCCGGTCTGTGTTGTTCTGTGCGATGGTCAGCAGGTCCCTGGCCTCACCCGGCAGGTCGCCGGCGATGCCGCCCAGGACCAGCCCCAGCGACCCCTTGATCGAGGTCATGGGCGTGCGCAGTTCGTGGGTGACCGTGGCGATGAACTCGCTCTTCATGCGGTCCACTTCGGTCTCCTTGGTGATGTCGCGGTAGACATAGATGCGGCCCGCGACATTCCCATCCTCATCCTGCACCGGTGCGGAGAACTCGTGGAAGACCCGCGGCTGCTCGCCCTGCGTCTCAAAGACTCCGGTATGGATCTCGACGGGCGGGCTACCGCCGGGACCGGCCATCCACTCCAACGCCCCGGGATCCCGGAAGACCCGCCGGGCGTGGTTGTGCAGTTCATGGACCGACTTGCCGATCAGTTGCTCCGCCGCGATCCCCAGGACTCCGCCGACCCGGTGGTTCGCCACCACGCACAAGCCAAGGTTATCCACCATGATGATCGCCTCGCCCACCGACTCAAGGATCGAGTGGAGGCGGTGAGCGGTCGCATCGGCGGTCTCACGGGCCGCCTGAATCTCCAGCAGGTTCTGGCGCAGGCGCTGCTCCATCTCCTTGCGGTGCGTAACATCGCGGGCGATGCCGACGTATGCCACGACATCCCCGTTGTCGCCCAGCACCTTCGTGATCGACAGGTACGAATACCAGAGGCCCCCGTTCTTGTGGCGGTTGATGATCTCGCCGACCCACTTGCCGTGGGAGGCGAGTTGCTGCCACATCTCCCGAAAGACCTCCGGCGGTGTCAGACCCGATTTTATGATGTTGGTCCGCTGGCCTATGATCTCCTCATAAGAATAACCGGTCAACTCCAGGTAGGCCGGATTGACATCGGTGATCAGGGTGTTGCGATCCGAGATGACGATGCCGTCCAGGCTGTTCCCGTATACCTCGCGCAGGATTGTCGTGAAGTCCAAGTTGCCTGTCCTCCTACTCCTACCCGCTACTGCGCATGATGGCTTCAAGCTGGCTGGACAGCGTCATCGGGTCGAAGGGTTTTACCAGGTAGCCGATGGCGCCGAGCTCGCGGCCTTTCTGGATCTCGGCCTGCTGGGCCCTGGCGCTGAGAAAGACGACGGGGATGTGCCGCGTGCCCGCCTGGGATTTGAGGGCCTTGCAGGTCTCATAGCCATCCATTTCGGGCATCATGACATCAAGGAGTATCAGGTCCGGGTTTTCGGTCACGGCCTTTTGTAACCCCTCCACTCCTCCCGCGGCGACGGAGACCTGGTGGCCCCCCTGGTACTTCAGGGATAGCTGCACCATCCGTTGAATATCGGGATCATCCTCGATGAGGAGGATGCGAAGAGCCATAAGAGAGGGCCTCCTTTTGTACTAGCAACAATCCTCCTATATTGTAGGGTTTCACTGTCCCAATGTCTACCCGTGATCGGGGAAACCGTGACTGCCGTCACTTGTTGGAACCGTCGCTGCCCTAGTCCGTCGGTATCTTTTCTTGTACTTCGGGTGGATATGCTGGATGCGGACCCGGCTTTACCCTGAAAGTACGCACGCGTGGAAGGAGGCGCTTTCATGGTGACCACTCGCTATCCCACTACAACCGGCCACGGAGCGACGCCGACGCTGGAGGCGCTCTTCCGTCCCCGGGGCGTGGCGATCGCCGGGGGTTTTGCGAACCCGACGTCCCCGGGGCACCATGTGCTAAGCAGCCTCCGGGAGTCCGGTTTTCCCGGCCATATCGCCGTGGTGCACCCGGGTGAGAGCAGTCTGCAGGGCGTCTCGGCTTACGCCAACCTGGAGAGCATCCCCGGCCCCGTGGAGATGCTGGTGCTGGCCATGCCAGCTGTCGCCGTCGCTGACTGCGTGGAAGGAATTCGCCGGCGCGCGTATCACCGGAAGGATTTGCAGGTGGTCGTCGCCATCTGTGGCGGTTATGCCGAGACCGGTACGCCCGAGGGTATCGCCCGTCAGCAAGAACTGGTGCACGGGTGCCACAACGCCGGAGTGCGGCTGGTGGGGCCCAATTGCCAGGGCGTGCTGGATAACCGTAGCCGGTTGGACACCACCTACCTGACCGGGGCATCCCGGCGGGCCAGCGGCATCTCCGTGCTCTCGCAGAGCGGCTCCATGGGCGCCTGGCTGGCGCTGGAATGGGCGTCCCTGCCGGTGCCGGTGGGGCTCTCCAAGTTCGTGAGCCTCGGCAACATGGCGGATGTAGAGATGACCGAGGTACTCGCCTACCTTGCGGAGGACCAGCCGACCCGGGCGATCGGGCTGTACGTGGAGAGCCACGTTCAGGCCAGGGCCCTGCTGGAGGCGGCCGGGGCGGTGGCGTTGCGCAAACCGGTCGTGCTACTGAAGTCCGGTCGCAGCAGTGTGGGCGGCGAGGCAGTCCAGCTGCACACTCTCAGTTCTGACCTGAGTCATGACGCAGCATTCCGGCAGGCCGGTCTGATCCAGGCGGAGCGGGTAGATGACTTCAGCGCCATCCTGAGCGCCTTTGACCGGCTCCCGCTGCCCCTGGGCGGGCGGGTGGCGGTGTTGACCAACGCCGGTGGACCCGGTCTATATACGATCGACACGCTCATGAAGCATGGCCTGGCCCCCGGGCACTTCAGCAACCCGACCCGCATGACCCTGGCTGCCACCCTGCCGGCCCATTCCCTGTTGGGCGAACCGCAGGGGTACGTGAATATGACGGCCGCGGTCAGCCCCCGGCAGACGGCCCAGGCCGTGGCTGCCGTGCTGCGGGACCCCGGTATCGATGCCGTCCTGCCGCTGTTTATCCCCACCCGCTGGGGGGCTGCGGAACTGATGGCCCAGGAGTTGCTGCAACTGCTCCCCGGGGTCCGGCGCAACAGTCTCGATAAGCCACTCTTCCCGGTGCTGCTGGGAGGCGCTGCGGTGTCGCGGGCCCGGCAGCTGCTGGAGGAGAATGGGATGCTCACGTTCGGTACACCCGATGCGGCGGCGGCGGCGCTTGGTGCGCTGGTGCGCTTCGCACTGGGGCGGCAAGCGGCGCCGACGGGTGATTAGTCCTGCCCACCTTCAAGCTCTGCCCTGTCAGCCGAACCTGACCCCCGACGTAATGGGAGCCCCGGCGCTGTCTAAGCGCCGGGGCTCCGCGCAATCAACCCGACTTAAGATCACGGGTCACGCTTACGCGGCACGCAGATCGGATGCCGCCGCTTGGTCTCCTGACTCAGGAGCCGAATGCGACGGCTGTTAACCCGGCAGGTGGTGCGGCAACGACCCGTGGTGCGGGTCCGGCAGCGCCCCATCGTCCGGTGCCGGTGTTCATCCATGATGAAACCGAGGCCGTCCGAGGCATCTGCGGACCCGGCGAGGTCGCTGAGGAGGCCGGCCTCCCGCTGCAGCGCTTCAGTCAGAATGTCCTGTGCCTCAGGAGTGTCCATACAATCACCTCCGAGGGGTCGCACGCTGATGTTGGACCCCGCCTTCAGTCTATGAAGGTGATGACGTTATGTGAGGTATCGTGCGATCCCGATGCCCGCCGGCAGCGGCAAGGGATTACCGCGAACGTGTATTTTCTCGGAGGAGTCAGGGGGT
>DAHVXO010000333.1 GCA_027356675.1 Symbiobacteriaceae bacterium
AATTCCCAACGTTCCAGCAGCCGCTGCCGGCGAAAGCCAGATCATCCGCATGATGGAGGACCTCCGCCAGTCGCTGGCCAAGCCCCTGGAGGAGCGTCGCTGGGGGATGGTCATTGACCTGCGCAAGTGTGTCGGCTGCCAGGCCTGTACGGTGGCGTGCATCACGGAGAACAAGCTTCCGCCCGGGGTGGTGTACCGCCCTGTGACCACCGAAGAGAAGGGGCAGTTTCCGCACGTCAGCAAAAACTTCCTGCCAAGGCCCTGCATGCATTGCGAAGAGCCACCCTGTGTTCCCGTGTGTCCTGTGAGCGCCACGTACAAGCGCCCCGACGGCATCGTCGCCATCGACTACGAGGCCTGCATTGGCTGCCGCTACTGCATTACGGCTTGTC
This sequence comes from Symbiobacteriaceae bacterium, assembly GCA_027356675.1. The sequence goes on from DAHVXO010000333.1 coordinate 393, forward strand.
CTTACAACGCCCGCACCTTTGACTTCGGAGAGTTCCACGACGAGGGCGGCGAGATTCCTGCCTACGACAAGGTGGCGTCCCGCGAGTATGGGCGCAGCTGGAAGCGTGAGGGGGATTCCTCCCCGGTCGGTAACGCCCGGAAGTGCACCTTCTGTCTCCACCGACTCGACCAGGGCGAACTGCCTGCCTGCGTTCTCTCCTGCATGGGGCGGGCCACGTACTTCGGCGATCTCAATGACCCCGCCAGCCTCATCCATGAACTGGTTGGCAAGGCGAATGTGACACGGCTCAAAGAGTCTGCGGGCACCAAACCGGTGGTCTACTACCTGCAGTAGGGAGGAGGGACGATGATGCGTTCAGTGACACGTTTTCTGCTTACCGTTTTGTGGGCAATCGCCCTCCTGGCCGGCGGCTATGCCATGGTGCTGCGCCTGACAGAAGGCCACCGCCCCGCTGCCTACGGCAGCTACATCGTGTGGGGCCTTGGGGTGGCTCAGTACATCTACTTCGTCGGGATTTCAGCCGGGGCGTTCATGCTGGCGATTCTGTACTACGGCTTTGGGCTAAAGAAGCTTGAAGCCGTTGCTCGCCCGGCGCTTCTAGTTGCCTTCGTGGGGCTGGTGGCGGGACTCCTGTCCATTTGGGTGGACCTGGGTCACATGAGCCGGGCCTTCACGGTGTTGACCCGCCCGAACTTCCGTTCCATGATGGCCTGGATGATCTGGCTGTACACCGCCTACGCCGTGGTCCTGATGATCACCGGCTATATGGCGTGGAAGCACGATGCTCGGATCAAGCTTGTGGCTCTGCTCGGAGCGCCTCTGGTGGTGGGCTTCAGTGGCGGCGTAGGAGCGCTGTTTGCCACGGTGGCCGCTCGTCCGCTCTGGAACACCTCCCTCTTCCCCGTCTTCTTCCTGATCGGTGCCCTCCTGAGCGCCTCTGGTCTCCTCATGACGCTCCTGGCCTTCCAGGAAAAGGCGTCCACGTCCACTCCCGACGCCCTGGAGACCCTCTCCAAACTCGTCCTTGGCCTCCTCATCGTTGAAGTGCTGCTAGAGTGGGCCGAGTACTCGGTTGCCCTGTGGTACGGTCCCGGTGGCGAACATGCGGCGCTCACGCAGGTGCTCTTTGGCTCGTACTGGTGGGTCTTCTGGATCGTCCACCTCCTGCTGGGTATGGCGGTTCCGGCCGCCCTGCTCCTCCTGCCTTCCAAAAGCCTCTCGGCGCAGGGGATTGCGGGCTTCCTGGTCGTGGTCACATACATGGCCGTACGCCTGAACATTGTCATTCCCGGACAGGTCACACCCGAGTTGAAGGGGCTTGAGCGAGCATTCACGGATCCACGCCTCGTCTTTACGTACAGCCCGTCGGCCTTTGAATGGGGCATCTTCCTCTTTGCCGTGGCGGTGGCGGCCGGCCTCATGTGGGCCGGATACCGGTACCTGCCCCTCACCTCTGCAACGGCCGGCCGGAAGGAGGAGAAGATTTCATGAACTTCGAGGAACTCCTGGGGCGCGGCGTGTCTCGCCGCAGCTTCCTGAAGGTGACGGGCGCTGCTGCCGGTGCGACCGCACTGGGCACTGCCGGCCTGTCCGGCCTGCGCAAGGTCCGTGCGGACGAAAAGGGCCCCGTGGAGAAGTCTGTGCCCACCGCCTGCGTGATGTGCCCGTCGGAGTGCGGGCTGAAGGTCAACCTCTCGAATGATGTGGTTTCCTCCATTTACGGGAACCCGCACGTTCCCTTTAACGACGGTGTCATCTGCGCCAAGGGCGCATCGGGTGCACAGATGGTGTACTCGCCCTATCGGATCAAGTACCCCATGCTGCGAGTCGGTGAACGGGGCGAAGGGAAGTTCAAACGGATCTCCTGGGACGAAGCCTTCGACCTGATGGGGAAGAAACTGGTTGAGATCAAGAAGCAGTACGGTCCTGAGTCGGTGATCATGGACGCCGGTGACGTCACGGACCGCGACACTTACTGGCGGCTCTTCTTCGCTTTCGGCACGCCGCACTGCACGGAGCATGGCTCCATCTGCGACACGCCCCGGCGGCACGGTCCAAAGCTGATGTTCGGTGGCAAGCGCATCGAGCCGGACGTGATGCGGCCGTTGCTGCTCCGCCAGCCCGACGGCAGCCTGAAGAACGACTACACTTACAAGAACAAGTTGATCATTTACGTTGGCTGGAACCCCTTCACGGCGACCCGCATCAACTACGAGTCCCGTGGTACCGTGGAGGCGAAGCTCAGCGGTGCGAAGATCGTGGTCGTGGACCCGGCCTTGACCAACACCGCCTCCAAGGCGGACCTCTGGCTCCCCATCCGCCCCGGCACTGACCCTGACCTCTTTGCGGCGATCCTCCGCTACATCCTGGAGAATGACAGCCAGGCCAACCCGAACCGGAAGTACATTGACTGGTCCTTCAAGGAGTGGAGCGTGGGCTGGGATGAGTTTGAGGCGGCCTTCCGCTCCTGGTGGTCCAAGACAGATCCGGTCAACGGGAAGTCCTACTTCAGCCTGGACTGGGCAGCCGAGCGCTGCGGACTTAAGAAGGAGCAGATTGCGGACCTGGCCCACCAGTTTGGCATTACGAAGCCGGCTGCGCTGATCTGGGGCATGAACGGGACGGGCCACCACTACAACGGCTACGTCACCGGGGTCATCGGTACGGCCCTGAACGTCATCACGGGCAACTTCGACGTTCCCGGCGGGGTGATTGATACCGAACTGACCAAGTCCAGCAAGGGCGGCAAGGCCACGGGCAAGGACTTCCTGAAGCGCAAGGTCAAGCGGGTTATTAACGGCAAGGAAGTGGAAGGTGTCCAGGAAGAGCTCCATATGGACCATTACGGTGACTGGCCGGCGGCCTGGGATGACGTGGTCGGCGACTACCCACGGCGGTTCGAGGAGGGTGTTACCCTCAAGTACGGGCCATTCAAGGGACACAAGTATCCCATCAAGGCGTTCATGATCCGCACCGGGAACCCGGTCATCACAGGCTCCGAGACGACCACCTGGCAGAAGGCGCTTACCGCAAAGGACGAGAAGGGCAACTATAGGGTCGATTTCGTCGTCTATATCGACACTCCGTACCTGGAGACCGGCATGTATGCCGATCTGGTGCTGCCGGAGGCCAGCTACCTGGAACGCATCAGCCTCTCGGACATCTACCCGTCTCATCCGGTGCTTTACATGCGGGACAAGGTTCTCCCGGCGTCGCTGCATGAGTCGAGGACTCCGTTTGAAATCATGATCGGCCTTGCAAGGGCCTTGGTGAAGCATGGCGACACCGATGTGAAGCCGTCAGACTTCGCCGAGAAGTACAAGACCGAAGAAGACTTCTGGAACGAGGCCATGGCTCCGGCTCCTTCGATGCGGAACGTGGGCGCGCCCCTCCCGTATCCGCAGTATCCCGTGGGGTATAAGCTGACCGGCACGCCCGATTCCCTGGAGGCTGGCCGGGTCACCATCGACGATAAGGCGAAGGAAGTGCGGGGCGAGCCCCTTACCGCCAAGTGGATGCGGGAGCACAATGGCGTCGCCGTTTGGCCGATGGCCTATCTGCGCTACCGCCACGAGAGCGGCGGTATCCTGCAGACCTCATCGAAGAAGATCGAGTTCAAGTTCGATCGCTACAGCAAGTACAACAAGCTGATCGAGGAGACAGGCGTCACCCCACCCTACCTGAAGCTGACCGGGTTCGACAAGTACCCGGCGACCTTCTACTGGTTCGAAACGATGTGGAACCCGCATACCAATCCGGTCTACGCCAAGTACAAGGCGGACTTCCCGTTCCAGCTGATCTGCGGGCGCATTCACCATGCCATGTCCGGCACGCAGATGGTTGACCATCTCGGCCGGATCAACTCCGAAGGTCTGTGGATGCCGCTCAACGAGGCGAAGGAATTCACGGAGGTGAGGATCGGCGGCACGGGCGGCGAGGATGCAGGCCGCAAGCGGAAGATCCCGGCGGGCACTTGGTCGGTGGGCGTGATTCAGATGAACGCAGACGATGCGACCAGGCTGGGAGTCACGACGGGAGACCTGGTGGTCGTGGAGAACCCTCTGGGTAAGGGAGTTAAGGGCCGGGTCTATGCCACCCAGACCATTCGTCCGGGCGTGCTGCGGATGGGTCTCGGCACAGGCGGTCGGTTCAGCCCGGGTTTGGGCAAGACGACTGCGTTCAAGGAGACGACCCCTAACCATAACCTGCTCGTCGACCCCAAGGCGCTGTCGCCGATTATGGGCCAGCCGTGCTACGTCGACATGATCGTGAAAGTCCGGAAGGCATAGGAGGTCAATGCGATGGTGGAGTTGCTGTCCTCGCGTGTGCAGATGTACAGGTTGCTGCGCGACCTGTTCACGTACCCGGTTACGGAAGGGCTTTTGAATCAGGTGCTGACCTTGCAGCCGGATCCAGAAGCCTCCTCAGCACTCCAGGCATCGTTGGCGCTTCTGCAGAAGGTAGCGGGGGCCCAGGGGCGCCCTCATTTGGTCGAGGTGCTGAATAAGGAGTGCTCCCGGCTGATGAGTGGTCCGGGGCTCCCTCCTGCACCCCCGTTTGCGTCGTATTATCGCGATCAAAGCCATAGCCTGTTCACTGCCGAGACTCAGGCAGTGGCCAGGGTGTACCAAGAAGCTGGCCTGGTCGTGGCTGACCAGGGCACGCCCTCAGACCACATCACGTTCGAGCTTGAGTTCATGATGGCAGAGGCCCTGCAGTTACGGACAGCGGCAAACGAGGGAGAGAAGGCGAGGTTTCACGATCACCTGAACCGCCAGCAGCGGTTCCTGAGCGAGCATCTCTTGCCATTTGCCAGCGAGTTTGCCGCCCGCCTTCGTCAGTCCGAACCCCACGAGTTTTGCGATGGGGCTGCGGACCTCCTGGCGGAATACCTGACCCTGGATTC
>DAHVXO010000336.1 GCA_027356675.1 Symbiobacteriaceae bacterium
GGCCGTGCAGGTGCATCGGGTGCATGTCCTGGCTGATGTTGATCAACCGGAGGTGTACCCGATCGCCATACCGGACGAATGACCGTTTAGATGGGGTCCGTCGTCCCCCTCTGGTTCCTTGTTAGGGTGCGCTTGTCTGCCCGAAGTTAAACGCTAAAGGGCGGCATCAGGCTCAGTCACTCATGGCAATCACCCGCAGTATCGCTCGTTCGCTGTGACCCGGCAGCGAACACAGCACTTCAAAGTCGCCGGATGCCACGGGCGTGAAGAGAACCTCGTCATTTCCCTTGGCAGAGGCATGCGCGTGGATCGTCTCGTTTTCTCGCATCAGTGGGTGGCGCCGGGTATTGCGGACCCTCGTCACGGGAAGTCCGGAAATGCCAAATTCATGAGGCACCTGGTCCTCGTTCAGCAGGAGTAACCGCACCGGCAGCCCAACCCGCACGGAAATGGGGGTTCCCGGTTGGTACGTTCCACTTCGAACCCGGACCTTCAAGGCCTGAGGAACTGCGAGATGCTGGCCTGGTGTGGGGCTGGGAGGAACATGAGGGCCTCCAACACCGGCACTGAACCCCACGACACCGGCCAGGGCCAGCCCCCACCATAGAACCGCGGCGGGCGGCGCCGGTAAACTCCCGAGTTCGCCCTTGATAATCCATCCCATTAGGATCGCTGCAATCACGCTGACCCAGCCCACGACGCCGAGCATCAGAGTGAGGGCATCGCGGTCAAACATCGCGGCCGTCATGGGGCCCATCAGCCCACCCATCAGTCCGGCAAGGAGGCCGTCAAGGGCGGCCATCGTGCTAACGGAAGCGCCCACGGCGAGCCCCAGCCCAGCTCCGACCACCACGGCCCCCACAGTAGCGGATAACAATTTGAACCCAAAGATCATGGCACTCAAGCCGGAGACGAGACCCGCCACCATGGCCGCTGACATGGCGATCATCATGGCTGCCATGCAACTGATGCGACTCCTTGCCCTCCCGTATAGGAAGAGCACAGTCGTTAGTCCCATAACCGTCAACATGAGCCCCGACGCCGCAAACGTGTTCATACTTAACACAACCTCCGTGGTTTCCTCAGTTGGATGAGTATGCCTTCAGCCGCAAATCTCCACACCAACTCCATCCAGCGTCGACGTACACGCAACGCTGGAGTCCTATGATAAAACCAAGGTCAACCGAGAGGTTGCACAAACGAAAGGGAGTACGAAAAATGAACACGACTGCGAAGTGGATGCTCGGCGGCGTGGCAGCGGTGACAGTTGCGGGTTTGATCTATGCGGCGCCGGTCCTGGCTGCTGGTGGCTACGGCATAATGGGCGGTGCGGGCGGCTACGGTGCGATGAGCGGTCAAGCGTCGGGAAGGATGCAGGGTATCCAGGGCAACACGGCGGAGATGTATAACGTGATGGCGCCGCTCATGAGCGTGATGCCGAAGATTCAGACCCAGGTGATGGCCGACGTGGCCGGCCGCCTTGGGCTGACCACCGACGACCTGTTCAAGGCGATGGCTGACGGCCAGAGCCTGGCACAGATCGCCGCCGACAAGAATGTGGCGATCGGCGATGTGCGGGCGATCATGACCGGCAGCATGAAGACCGCTCTGGATCAGCTGGTTGAAGCGAAGCAACTGACGCAGGAGCAGACCGGTCGGATCCTCGGCTTCATGGAGCAGAACATCACGTTCGGCCTGAACGGCACCGGGGGCGGCATGATGGGCGCCGGTGGCATGATGGGCGGGTTCGTCCCAAGCGGCACTGCACAGTAAAATAAAACCCTACACGAACGGAAGCCGGGCCAGCGTGGCCCGGCTTCGTGGCGACACTGCTGTTGACACCCCAAGGTACGAGAGTGATAATTATCATCAGTTTGTGGGTGCGCCAGCAAACCCGCTCAGCCCAACGCAGTACATCCCGAGCAAGTGGAACCGCCTTGCTCCTGCTCCAGTTCCCCCTAAGGTCGTGACATCTACACGGACCCTGATCACTAGCCCCTTAGGGTTTTCCATTACCCCCAGGTGTCCACTGGGTGAGTTACAGCGTGAGCAGGTCCTGCGGGCCGTTAGGCTGGAGGCGGGCCGGGGCGCGGCGGGGGTATCCGGTGCGAGCGTAGCCCGGATGCCCCTTGGAATTTGTTCTGGCCTCGGGTTTGGCAATTTTTACTGGTGTGCGCAGACCTGGTTCATGGAAAAACTGCCACACTCAGCTCCGGGGAGCGCTTTGTCATCGCAGTTTTATTTAAGCCGGGTAAGGCCGACACCCGGTCCGGGGCCTACCTGCAGGAATCGGTTGCGCCAGTGGAGGCACGCGTTGGTCGTCCGCTGCGACGGACCGAATGGGTCAAGCAGTGCATGTCGCCTAAGAAAGCCGTGGGTTCGCCCTCGCTCTGAAAAGAGTGAGGGCTCTTTGATTTGCGATCCAGTATTTGAGGAGTAACGTCCCTAGTACCAAGTTGAACAGAAGTGTTCTGTCCCGTTCCCCCGGAATCTGCGACAATCACTTCGAGGAGGTGTACACCGATGCGCTATAAGCAGTTCACCGTTGCGGCCCTCATCACCCTGATGCTTTTACTAGCGGGATGCAGTTCGCAACCCCGCCAGATCTCTCTCAGCATCACCGGCGACCCTCCACAGCCTCAGCCGGATGCCGGAGAAGGCATTCTCTACTACTTCGGTTTCGACCAGCGCCTGGACCCCGCAGAAGACGTGCGCATGTACGTACCCTTCCTCAAGTACTTGGAGCGGGCGACAGGCTACCGCTTCAAGCTTCAGCCGGTTCCCCGGACCGGATCTGTGGCAGAAGCGATGGGCTCCGGTACAATTCACTTCGCTGCTTTCGGCACCCTCAGTTACCTGGATGCCCACAAGCGTTACGGAGTGAAGGCGCTCGTCGCTGCCCGCACCGCCGATGGCGGGGCTGACTACCGGGCCCTCATCATCACACGCCCGGAAAGTTCGATCCGAACGATTAAAGACCTGCGGGGTCGTTCCCTGGCCCTCGGCTCGCCGACGTCTACACAGGGGAACCTGATCCCCCGCATCATGCTGCAGCAAGCCGGGATTAGCCTAAGTGACCTCAGCGCCTTTCAGAACCACTCCTCCCACTTTGAGACTGCAAACGCCGTCCTCAGTGGGCGCTTCCACGCCGGCGCCGTCCAAGATACGCTTGGTCGGGAGTTAGTGCGCAAGGGGCTCGTGCGAGTCGTGGCTGAATCAGATCTGTTCCCCAGCAGCACCATTTCAGTGGCATCGGACGTACCAGAACCCGTGGCAGAAGCGGTGCGGAGAGCGCTCTTGGACTTTGACCCAACCGGACGCGACAAGCATGGCCTGTACCGCTGGGATCAGTCGGAGATGCCACTGGGGTTCATTCCGGTCAACCAGAAAGCCCTGGACCGGGTGCAAATGATGGCGGAGAGACTCGGTTTGCTCAGGTGAGGAGGTGAGCGCGTGGGACTGGGTCGTCGCATCATTCTTACCACAGGGTCGCTCGTTGTCATCATGGGCCTGATCACGGTTGGCTTGCTCCAGGCGATTATATCCTCGGCGCTGGGTCAACAACTCGACGAAAAGGGATTGGCAACAAGCCGGGTCCTCGCCAACGATCTGACCAACCCTCTCCTGGATGGCGACGAACTGGTCGTCGGCCGTAATCTGCAGCGCTTTCTTCAGGAAGGGTCATCCGTAGTCTACGCCTATGCACTGACCCCGGATCAGCGGCAGGTAATCCATACATTCTCCGAAGGCTTTCCGGCAGCCCTGTTAGAGGCAACCCGCCTGGCGCCGGATCAGCAGTCCAATGTGCGGTTCCTTGAAACGGAAAAGGGCCGAGTCCGGGACTATGGTGTGCGCGTCCTCGAGGGCCTGGATGCCGAAGTGCATGTAGGATTTGCCGAAGATGGCATCATCGCCGCCCGCCAGCGGGTAACACTGCTGATTTTTGGCCTGACGGCGGCAGGGGTCGCCGTCGCACTAGTTCTATCCTGGGTACTTGGCCGCTATGTAGTTGGGCCGCTGGAGCAGCTTACGGCAGCTGTCGAAGAAATCGGAGAAGGCCGCCTCGATCAGGTGATTCCCGTTACCAGTGACGATGAGGTCGGGGAACTTGCAGGTAGCTTTAACCGTATGGTGGTCCGACTTCGGGAGGCGATGGAGCGGGAGAAGAGCCGGAACCGGGAGCTGAGAGCACTCAATGCCGTTACGAAGGTTGTAAGCCTGGGAGAAGATTTGCCCCATGTATTCAAGCAGGCGCTCCATGAAGTGGTGGAGGTTCTCGGATTGAGGGGGGCGTGGATCCTCCTGACGCCCGCCAGGGATAGCCAATCTGGGGAGCTCGCTGCAGCGGTGGGAATCGAGCACGATCTGCTCCGCCTGTGCAGTTGCCAGACGGGCGGCTTATGTTCCTGCTGGCAGATGATCAAGGACGGGAATTCCGATTATCAGGCGGTGGGCGTAAGCCCTGACTGCCGCATAACGCCATCACTTGACCCGACGGTTCATATCATCGGGCCCATTCCTCTAAGCTACAGCGGCAAGAACCTGGGGTTCCTGAATGTCATGGTGGACAGGGACGCTGCATTCTCTCCGCACGACCACGAGATGCTCTACGCAATCGGGCGCCAGCTCGGCGGAGCGTTTGAGCGAACGCAACTGTGGCACCGCCTGCTGGACCGCGAGGACCGTGTCAGCCAGCTGCTGCAAAAGGTTATTGATGCACAGGAAGAGGAACGCCAGCGAATCGCCAGAGAACTGCACGACGAGACCAGCCAGTCCATGGCTGCTCTGACGGTGGGGCTGAAGGCCGCTGCATCCCTGGTCAAGCGCGACCCGGAGAGGGCAGAAACGTTACTCGTAGGGTTGAAAGAAGCGACCGCCCATACGCTTCGTGAGATCCACAACGTCGTCTACGACCTGCGTCCGACCTTGTTGGACGACCGTGGCCTCGTGCCCGCCCTGCAGTGGTACGCCAGTCAACGCCTATCCTCCCAGGGGGTGGCCATCGAAGTGGGCGGCAGCGGGCTGGAGGGCCGGCTCCCTTCCGGAGTGGAGACAATCCTGTTCCGGATCGGGCAAGAGGCGATCACAAACGTCGCCAAGCACGCCCGCGCACGAAACCTCCGCATCTCCGTCCGTACGGAGGACAACCACGCACGCCTTAGCGTCGCAGACGACGGGTGTGGCTTCCACGAAAACAGTGAAAGCCCGGAGCGGCGGGAGAAGCGTCCCCTTGGCCTGGTGGGCATGGTGGAGCGAGCGAGCCTCGTGGGTGGATACTGTCGGATCAACTCGCTCCCTGGCGAGGGAACCCGCATCGACGTTGTGATCCCCCTGGGAGGAGGTCCCGCCTGTGATTCGGATCTTGCTGGCCGATGACCACGCCATGTTCCGGGCCGGAATTCGCGTGTTGCTTGAGCTGCAGGAGGACTTCCAGGTGGTGTCCGAGGCCGTGGATGGCAGGGATGCCGTAAGAAAGGCGCTCGAAATTCGACCTGATGTTGTGCTGATGGACATCGCCATGCCGGGTGTCGACGGGCTGGCGGCTTGTGGGGAGATCCGGGCGGCCCTGCCCGGGACCCGGGTGATTTTGCTCACTCAATACGAAAACCGGGAGTATGTGCTTCCAGCCACCAAGCAGGGAGCCTCAGGCTACGTCTTGAAACGAGCGGCTGCGGATGAACTGGTCAACGCCATCCGCGTGGTGCATAGCGGAAAGGCATTCCTGGATCCGGCAGTGGCCCAGGTGATGCTCGAAGAGCTCAGGACCCCCTCCCAGACTGGCCTTACTAGTCTTACGGAGCGCGAACGAGAGGTCTTGCTCCTGATGGCCAACGGCAAAACCAATCAGGAAATCGCCGCCACCCTGAACCTCAGCCCAAAGACGGTGGATTTTCACCGGGCCAATCTCATGCAGAAACTGGCTCTTCAGACCAGGGCCGAGGTAGTCCGTTTTGCCGTCCGGCATGGCCTTGTGGACTAAGGGACCTGGGAAGAATCCCAGGGGTAAACCTCGAATTTCTCCCTCACACGTCAGGGAGGTCACTCAGTTATGTGAGTGACCTCCCTTCTTGTATGGTGTAAACAAGATCCTTGTAACACGACAAATCCCGAAGGAGAGGGTGACCCATGGAGAACGCGAAGGGCAGCTTCTCGGAAGACCGCCGCGGGCTGTTGCGCAAGGCTTTAGCTGCAAGCGTTGTGGGACTGGCTGCCACTGCGCTGACAGCCGGGCGGGATGCTGCAGTTGCGGTGGCTGAAGCGCTAGCTGGTGAAAAGGCCCTGGTCCCAATTCCCAACGTTCCAG
>DAHVXO010000357.1 GCA_027356675.1 Symbiobacteriaceae bacterium
CAGACCCCAAGAACGTCGCCAAGGGGCAATCGGACTTCGACTCCTTTTTTACCCTTCACATCAATGGGAACTCAATCATCGACCCCCGTAACGAGATCAACGTCTTCCCCTACATCACGAAGCAAGGAATCTACCTGGTGCCAGCCCAGTGGATCGTCGAGGCCGCCGGGGGAGAGATCACCCGCACCCGGAACTCCAGCCGCGTGAAAGGTGTCTGGCAGAAGACTGAAATCGAGCTGGAAGCCGGGAAGACAGAGGCCCGCGTCAATGGCAAGCCGGTGCGCCTGGAACAGGCCCCCACGGTTGTGGAAGGGCGCATGATGGTGCCCGTCAACTTCTTCAAGGATGCCTACGGGGCCCAGGTGGAATGGGACTCGTTCAACGGTATCCTCCGCATGACGATTGCCGGGGCGGAGTGCCCCCCCAGTTACTGCTTTGACAGGAGGTTCGAGAAGAAGTGAAAAGGCGCTTAGTCGTCGTGCTGAGCGTCCTCCTACTGCTGGCCACCGCCTCGGCGGGTTCGGCCAGCAGTTCGCGTTTTGGGGGGACGCCGCGCAACGTGGCCATCACGGATTTTGGCGGGGACCGCTGGCGCAACCATTACTCCTCTGAACCCTGGGGTTTCCCGATGTGCGCCAGCTGGGCGGTCGACCTCGGCGCCAGCGCCTCGCAGCCGCTCCACGTGAACGACCGAATTTACCATTTGGCCGGTGACTCACTCTGGGCCCTGCGGGCGCTAGATTCACTGCCCGAGGACCTCACAAACGAGGAAGCCAAGGAGCGGCTGGTCATCTGGCGCAAACAGGGGCTGCAGTCGACAATAAGCTACTCCCACCCCACCTACGTTGACCAGGTGGTGAGGACCTTCGACGGAACGGAGTACCGTGGTGTGATCTACGCCGGCACGGGGCGGGTGCCAAAGGAAGACGGCACCCCCGGCAAGCCCTCCCTTGTGGCCGTGGCCGCCGAGGACGGGACCCTGCTGGCTCGAATCGAACTCCCGGACGAGATTGTCAGCGCACCGCTGGCCTTCCCCGACGGCACCATCGTTTTCGGCACTGTCAACGGTTACGTTTGGTCGGTCAAGGACATGGCCGACGCCCGTCGGGGTACGAACATGCAGATTTTCTGGGAACGCCTGGGCGGCCGGGTCAGTTCCTCTCCCGTGCCCTTCGGGGAAGACGCCTTTGTGATCGGCACGGATGGCGCCGAAGGAGAGGGGGGTGGCGGAAGAGTCATGGCCTACAGCCTTGAACTGGAGGAGCTGTGGGCAAGGCCCGACGGCAGCCCGGATTACGTATACACCCCGCGTGGTGTTGCCGCCAGCTTCGCGGAAGTAGAAGACAACGTCATCTACTTCTCGGACAAAAGCGGGATGTTCTACGCTGTGGACATGCGCCCCGGGGTGATCAGGTGGATCGGGTCTGGTGCCAGCGGCTTTATCAACAACTCCCCTGCCGTTGACGAAGACCGTGTCTACTTCACGCTGCGCCGTTCCTCCGACACAGGAAAGGGCAAACTGGTCGCCTACCCGCGTCGGGGCGACGGTAATTTGCGTGAACCCGCCTGGGTCGCAGATCTCCCCGCCGAGGGGAACACCGCTCCCATGGTCTGGGGTCCGGCCGGGGCCATCCTGGTGGGCGATACCAGCGGTAAAATCACCGCATGGTCCGCCGAAGACGGCAAGCCTGTTCCCTTTGCCACGGACCTGACCTGCCATGAGGCGGGGCACCTGCGCACGTTCTGGCAGCGCATTGGCGGTTCCGGCCGGGAGATGCTCAAGTCGGAAATCACCCTGACCAACAACCCCTTCCGGGACACGATTGGGTGGGGGCAGGCCAGCGGAGCGGGCACGGAGCTGACGCTGAGCAACGGTCTCTTGCTCGCCGGGGCCAATGGCGCAGGCAAGGACGTCTTCCTTGCCTTCCGGCATGGCGGCCAGCAGAACTTGGAATTGACGGGCGGCATCGCCGAAGATGGACCGTTTGAACCGGGCCAGCGCCTCACGGCCCAGATGCACATCGTCAACTATGGGCGAGAATCCCGGCGGCAGGTTATCGTCCACGGCTGGACCGGCGGGCAGCCGGTGTTCACATTCGTGGACATTGCCCCGAACGCCGACTTCTGGCTCTCCGTGGAAACGCCGCCCGTGCCGGACACGGATAACGCCACCTACATGGCGGTGGTCAACCCGTTTTTCCTGGACTTCGTGCGCCGGGGCGGAAACTGGCAGTGGGAGCAGGTACCGCCGCTGCCCGGGACGTGGGAGCCCTACCTCTACGGGACGGCTGATCTTCCCCAGCGGGTCCTGGACGGGCTCAACCGGATGGACGCAACGGGTGATGCGGTCGTCTACGAACTGGAGGCTCGGGACAACTACTGGCGGCAGAACCTGCCGATCAAGCCGCCCATCAACCTGGCACTCACTGACGTGTACGCCCCCTCGACGATCCCGGCGCCCCAGCCGCCCGCCCACCCGAAATACAGCGTCTCACTGCGTGTGAACAACGAATCCGACCGCAGTATCCAGACCAGCATCCGGTTGGTGGTTTACTCGACCGCGGTCAACGGGGGCCAGATCGAGGTTCCGGTGACGCTGCCCCCGGGGGTCAGCTGGCACGCAGCGACGGTTCCGGGCTCGTCGGCTGGAGATACGATCCGGGTGGTCGCGACCCTCAACCCTGACCGGACCATTGGCGAGTCGGACTACGGTGATAACACGGCCAGTGCGGTAACGCAAGTGGAGGGCACGACCGCCATCGACCCGGGCGACGGTTACGGCAAGGTAGATGACGTACTCAAGTGGTAGAAGATCGACAAAGGGCACCGCTGGGCGGTGCCCTTTGTCAATGTGAAAAGGGGGCGTATCGTTTCGATGCAGATGACCTTTTGGACCCGTCTACGGCAAGCCAGCCTTGCTGCTGTGATCCTGACCCTGCTTACGCTCTACGCTCTGGCCAAGTTCGGTCCGACGCTGCTCGATCCCTGGACCCGGGACAGCCTCCAGGCCTTGCTCCAGATGCCGTTGCGTGAAGGTATCATGCTCGTGATCAACTCGGTCACCGTTGAGTGGGGCTTGATCCTTCTTGGGGCGATCGCCGTATGCCGGCTGCTCCCAAGACTATCGCTTGCGCTGGCACGGCTCGGTGATGAGGCGGGCCACCTGATCATCTCGGCGGTCCATCGTTACCAGAAGACTCGGAGGGAAGGGAGGGAGGCTGCTCCCAAGGGGGAGTAGCCCAACCATATGAACATCTGGCCTTTCAAACAGAAACGGATGAGGGTCGCCCATCTGGGCGGCCCTGATACCGTCGACGGCCGATCCTTCCAGCAGTGGCTGGCGGGCGTGCTCGGACAGGTTCAGGAGAACGAGATAGATCTACGTCTCGGTGCCAAGAACTACACCCGGACCTGGCTGGTGACGGGCTACCCCGAAGGTCCGGCGTACCTGCAGCGAATGAACCGCCTCCTGCGCTTTCACGTCTCCGATTCAGACCCGCGCTCCCCGGAGATCCACGTGCGCCTGACCTATCACCTCTTGCCCTCTGCCCTGCCGCAGGGGGTGGGGGTCAAATGGCAGCGGCGTCGGCAGCGTGGCATGTCGCAGGATGGTGCCGCGGAGGGGACACCCGACCCTGAGACGACCAAGGCGCTGGATGCGTACGAAGACATCTTCCAAGCCGTGGCCTTCAACGATGACCGCGTGATGGAGATCTGGATGGGGATCACGGTGACCACGCCGGACCTCGACACCATGGCACGGATGGAGCAGAAGCTCCTGCAGGAGGTCGCCACCATGAACATGGCGGTGACACCACTGTTCAAAGAGCAGATTCAGGGCCTTGCCTTCAGTCACGTGCTCGGGATCAGGCAAGACCAGCTGCTGAAGGCCTGGCCAGGACGGTACACCCACACCGAACCGCTTTCGTATCTGTGCCCCTTCCTGCACGGTACGCTGTCCGAGGGCAAAGGGATCTACGTGGGTCACGAGATCGACGACGTAGGCTTCCAGCACGGCATTTACTGTGACTTCACCCGTGGCTCGGGCCCGCAGAACTGGATCGTGGTCGGTATGTCTGGCGAGGGCAAGAGCACCTGGATTAAGGGCACGAACTTGGGGCTTTTGCTCGAGGGCTATGTCGTGTTCCAGTACGACGCCAACGGAGAGTACGGCGATTTCTGCGAGTACGTGGGCGGGACGGACGTCGACATGACGGCGGACAGCGGGAACTACTTTGAACCCCTGGTGATCCCGCCCCCCGTGGGTGATCTGGCCTACGACCGCGGGCGTTTCGCCAGAGCCTCTCAGTTGTTCCACTGCGTTATCAAGGGGCTGGCGCCGGATATCTCCCCGGCGGAGAAGGACATGGCCGACAAGATCATGATGATGGTCTACGCCACGGTAGGTGTCGACCCGGACGATCCGTCCACCTGGAATCAAGCGGCGAGCATACATGACTGGTGGCAGATCGTCAAGGAACACCCTGATCCGGTTGCCAAAGCGCTCCGGGATAAGCTCTCCCTGTACTTCGACGGCTCTCAGCGACTGTTCCGGCAGCCCTTATCGCCCGATTGGGACGGAGCTCAGTTTGTCCGCATCCGCGTGAGCGACAGCGTGAGCAACAATGCAGCCGACGAGCGAATCGCCGGGGTGAAGACCCTCCTGGCCAATAATTACGTCTGGCAGTGGGTCGTCGCCAACAAGCACAAGGGCCTGCAGTACGTGATGATTCGCATCGACGAAGGCCAGCGGGTGTTGCGTGACCCCGAAATGGCCAGCCACACGTACCACCTGGCAACGGACGGCCGGAAGCACAACGCGGGGCTCACGATCGCCGCCAATGACATCAACGTGTTCTGGGAAACCACTGCTGGGCGGGGCATGTGGGAGAACGCCAACCTGCACTGCCTCTTCTACATGCAGGAGTCCGGCATCAAGAAGGCGGCGGAGAATGGCCTTGTCCCTGAAACCGTACGCGAGCATCTTCGCACGTTTTCCCAGACGCACCAGTTCATGATCACGCGGGACTCCCGTCGCTGGACCCGGGCACGCATGGAGCTGCCCCCGGTCGAATTAGATCTGGCGAAGACACGTGGGCTTCGCCAGCCGGCGTCCTAACTGCAACTGCCCACCGGGACCTGCCGAGCAACCGCTCAGGCAGGTCCCCTTGCTTTGGAAGGGAGGTGGGATCGGCCATGGGTAGTGGTCGCCGCCGGCGCAAACAGACCGGACCGCCGGGCTGTCTCGGTGCTTTGCTGGTCATCGGTGGTTCCATGGCATTCATTTTGGGGACGCCGGTGTTAGGCCTGTTTGGCATCAGCACGTTTGAGCCCACCCGCGTCGCCCTGGCCGCTACATCCTGCAGCGGCTCGCGGGCCTCTGTCTGGCCGCTGAACGGCAAAATCACATCCGATTTTGGGTTCAGATTGGTCCCCGACGGTGAAGGGAGCGAGAACCACACCGGGGTCGATATCGCCGCTGATGACGGTACTCCCGTCCAGGCGGCAGCCAGTGGGACCGTTACGTTTGCTGAGCGGTCGGGTAACTACGGGCTGCTGGTGAAGGTCAAACATGCCGGGGAGGATGCCGAGACCTGGTATGGCCACCTATCGGCGTTCGCCGTGCATGCCGGTGACCGCGTCCAGGCTGGGGACACCATCGGGAAGGTCGGGTCCACCGGCCGCAGCACCGGGCCTCACCTGCACTTCGAATACCGGGTGAACGGTAAGCCCATCGACCCGAGGCGGCTCTGTTTGGACCAAAGTACCCCTGGTAAAGTCCTCACCCCCCAGCAGTTCGCTCAGAAACTGATGCCCTACGCCCAACTGGCGGCGGACAAGTTGGGCGTCTCCCGTTCCTATGCCCCGGTATTTCTGACCCAATGGGCCCACGAGTCCGGGTATGAATCGGCTGATTGGGTCGGGCGCCGGGGCGCCCGGAACAATTACGCCGGCATCAAGGGGAGCGGCCCCTTCCGATCTTACCCGAGCATAGCGGCTTTCGTGGATGACTATGTCGACGTGCTCCGCACGACCAAGGTGTCATCGGGGCTCGCCTACGGCCGGGTGATCGAGTTGATGCGCAACGGCGCCCCAATCAGCCAGGTGTTTGATGCGCTCGGGGCATCCCCTTGGGATCAGGATCATTATGGGCGCGCTGACGGACTGCCCGATGGCGCCCTGCTGCACCAGCGTTACCGAGAGCTTGCTCCCTGGCTCTAAACGACCTGTCAGAGGAGGTTGACGGCCGTGGTGTTGATTGAGCTGCGTACGCCCCCAACCGGTCCCCGCAGAGAGTGGAACTTCAATCCCTTAGGCCATGAACGGGACCTAGCATGGCGGAAGATGGGCAAGCGGAATGGGGTCCGAAGCTCGGCTGGGGTACGCCTGGTACCGACCAGTTCCCGTTCTACTGGTACGACGAGGCCAACACCCTGGTCTATGATCCGCTCCCGGGCTTGGAGCTCTCGGAGGCGTCCCTACGCAGCATGACGGCTGCGGGTCACAGCTGGGCAACGCCACAGAGTTTGCGCCGGTGACTGTAGTCTCGAAGGGCCGCGGGAGTCCCGCGGCCCTTGGCCTGTAGAGAAAGGAGGTAAGGCGGGTGGGAGCTCGCCTAACCGAACAATGAGAAAAAGTGGGCGCCCGGATTCGGGCGT
>DAHVXO010000008.1 GCA_027356675.1 Symbiobacteriaceae bacterium
CGGGGCCGCGCTGGTAACTTCTGTGCGGCCGACAGCAGCAGCATAACCTGCGCCAGGCCCTTGGTGAGCGGAGCGGTGTGAATATATTCATCGACCCTGTGCCCGTTCCCGCCGAGGGTAACCCCCACGGTCACTGCCGGAATCCCCAGGGAGAGCGGGATATTGCCATCGGTACTTGATGCATAGGAACGGGTCTGAACACCCAGCTGCTGGTGAACATCGCGGACGACCTGGCACAGCGGGTGGTCATCAGCGATGGCGCCGGATGGCCGGTCACCGATGAGTTCAAGTTCCCCCGTGACACCACTCTGACGGCTAACGTCCGCCACGATTCGGCGCACACGGTCCTCCAGGCGCTTGAGCTCTCCGGGGTCAAGGGATCGCATGTCAATGACGGCTTCAGCACGGGCTGCAATTGTGTTCACTGAAGTTCCGCCTCTTATAGTCCCTACGTTGAAAGTGGTCTTTGGGTTCGCGGGTACGCGAATTTCGCTGATTTGAGCGACCATCTTAGCGATGGAATGGATGGCACTGGGACTGCCAAACGCCCCCCAGCTGTGACCCCCTTCCGCGACCACGGAAAGGCGAAAACGGCGGCTTCCGACCCCCTGGCGAACCAGGCTGCCCATTGAGCCGTCCAGTGCAATGACGTAGTCTACTTCGTTTCCGAATGCCTCAATAGCCGCCCGCATGCCGCGCAGGTTACCCAAGCCTTCTTCACCAACGGTAGCAACCAGAATCAAATCGCCAGGAAGGCGGGTATCAGCCTCAAGAAGCAACTTCGCCACGTAGAGCATTACGGCAACGCAGGCCGAGTTATCGCCTACACTGGGCGCCCTGAGAATCTCCCCATCGACCTTCACCGTGACCGGCGTGTCCAGTGGAAAAACGGTGTCTATGTGAGCCGCCATTAGTATGGTCGGTCCCCCGCCACTGCCACGAAGGCGGCCGATGACGTTGCCCATATGGTCGATCGCTACATTGTCCAGACCGAGTGCGAGCATGTACTGATGAACGTAGGCGCTGCGACGCCCCTCGTCAAAGGTGGGGGCTGGGATCTCACAGACGGTGATCACTTCGCGGATGAGGTCGGGCAGGATCGCCTGCGCCATCTCGACGAAGTGACGAGCAGCGGGGGTGTCGATTTGCGAGCTCACGGCGTCAGGCCCCCTTTGGCGTTTCAATTTCGCATTATACCTGATCGCCATTGCGTTGGAAAGGGAGACCGTTTCTGAAAGACGAATGTGGGACCGGGAGGGGGCAATCCGGATGAGTCAGACAAACCTGATCCAGTGGTGCAGCCAGGAAGTGGCACGCTCCAATCTGGGGTGGCTCGGCACGCATGTTGACTTGGATGGCGAGCAGATCCACTTCGTGGAAGCCGGCAGTGGTGAGCCGTTGGTTCTGATTCATGGGTTCATGGCCTGGTCCTTCACATGGCGTCACAACCTGGAGGCTCTGGCTCAGCACGCCCGTGTCATGGCGCTCGATTTACGGGGCTTCGGGCTCTCCGCCAAGAACGGGGGGCGGCCGCATTCGCTCTCCGACCAGGTAGAGGTCCTGCGTGCCTTCCTCGACGCTCGGGGTGTTGTGCGAGCGGTGCTCTGCGGACACTCTATGGGCGGTGAGGTTGCGTTCCGCTTTGCGCTCCAATACCCGGATCGGGTGAAGGCACTGATCCTCGTCTCGTCGTCTGGGTATGTATACCGGAATAAAAGTCTGGTTGAACGCTTGGCCCTGCGGCTACCGGGAGTGGGCAACCTATTTGTGCGAGCGATGGTTCTGAACCGCAAGTTCGCCGGGCGGACGTTGCGAACGGCATACCGGCAGGCGGCGACAGTCACGGAGAACGACATTGAAGGGTACCTGCTGCCCGCCCGAGCTCCGGGCGCCCCGGGGGCCTTTGTCGCAATGCTCCGGGACATGGATTTCGGCCAGACCGCACAGCAGATTCGTGCGGTTTCGCACAAAACGCTGCTGATCTGGGGTGAAAATGATCCGTGGATTCCCGTGATTCATGGCCGCACAATGGCAACAGAACTCAAAGGCAGTCGGCTAGTGGTCTTTCCTGAGTGCGGACACGTGCCCCCAGAGGAGCACCCGGATGAATTCAACCGGGTCGTGCGGGAGTATCTGCAGTCACTGGACGAATGACGGACTGCCCATCACAAGGCCGTGCCCCGTGCTAGTCGACACGCTTTCGAATGAAAACCTCCCACACGTGCGAAGCGATACCGCCGATGTAGAGCACTTCGTCTCCGTAGAGTTGCGCGCTGCGGGGGACATTGCGCGTGGCAGGTTCATAGTCCAGCACGACACGCAGGACCTGACCCACCGTCATGTCTTCCAGAGCGATTTTGGTCTTAGCAAAGGTAATCGGGCAAACGTCGCCCTGCAGATCGATGACACGGTCGGGTTTGGGCAGAGGGAATCCTTGCTGCGACATGGGTGAAGCCTCCCGAGCGAACAGTTGCACACTATTGTACACTAGATTCGGTCTGGTACGCCATCACGCGTTCCACGGCCTCCTCCAGGGTGCTTACGTGCCACGCCAGCGCCGAATGCCCCGCCGGGTAGGGACTCCCGGTCGTGGGGTGAGGCAGGGCGTCATATTCCGTGCCTGTGTATTCGCCGGTTTCCTCGTCGCGTACGACGACCAGAAACCCTCCTCTGGCCAGATAGGGTCTCTGAATCCGGAAGCGTGCTGGTTGAGCCACATAGCCTATGGTCGCCCCGCCATTGTCGGTGATCTCTTCGCCCGTGGCGATGAGCAAGGCGCGAACGTCGTTTCGATCCATGTTAGATTCCCCCCAGGGTGTATGCGGGGCGGCCTGGCGGCCGCTGCCGCATGGCGAAAAGCCTACCCCTGACTGTGAATGTGGTCGCCGCCCACGCCGTTCCCCGCCTTGTCTACACTGCCTTCGTCAGACTTGGCGGTTTGGGCATGAGCCTTGTCTATGGTGGTCAGGCTGTCGGGCAGGGTCTGGTTGGGATTCTGGATGCGCTGCTGGTTCAGGGCCTCGAGTTTTGCGGCGTCCTTGCGCCACGCGGTGCCTCGTGTGTCTGCCATGGGACCCTCATGGATGGTTACCCCATGCTCGTGCGAATACTCGTTTGCCACGATAATTCCTCCCGTCGCTGTTGGTGCGGCCGGCCAGTCAGCCGACACGCCTTAGGATGCGCGGGTTATTCGACCAATACCAGGGAGAGTCGTGAGGCCCCTGTTTAGACCAACCGTTCGCTTCCGCGATACTGGAGCGCCTCTGCCAAGTGGGGTAACTCAATGGAACTGGACCCGGCCAGGTCAGCTATGGTCCTGGCTACTTTCAGCGCCCTGTCGTGACCACGCAACGAGAGACCAATGCGCTCCATCGCATGACGGAGAAGCACTTCCCCGCCTGCGGGCAACTGGCAGTGCTGCCGTGTCATCTGGAGAGATAGCTGGGCGTTACAGCGCAGCCCGGTGCCGGCGAGGCGCCCGGCTTGGCGCCGCCGTGCCTCTGTCACACGCGCTCGGACAGTCTCAGATGTTTCAGTGCGCCCCTGGATCCCCACGGCGGCAAACTGGTCGTAGAGGACGGGCGAGAGAAACACCCGGATGTCAAATCTGTCGAGCAGCGGACCCGAAAGCCGCGCCCGATAGAGCGTCACCGCAGATGCGGGGCAGGTGCACGGGCGTGACGGATCACCATAGTATCCGCAGGGGCAGGGGTTAGCGGCGGCCACGAGCATCGGGCGGGCCGGAAAGCCGGCAGTCCCGTGGGCCCGGCTCAGGTGTACCCACCCTTCATCCAGTGGCTGACGCAGCCCCTCAAGCCCATCGCGACCAAACTCAGGTAGCTCGTCAAGAAACAGAACGCCTTGGTGCGCCAGTGTCAGTTCACCCGGGCGCAATGGATTACCCCCGCCAAGTAGCGCTGAGCGGGAGGCGCTATGGTGCGGAGCGCGGTACGGTCGTGCCCGGATCAGGCGCCCGTCCGGTAGGCTCCCGGCAATGCTGTGAATGCGGCTGACTTCCAAGGACTCATCCGCCTCCAGAGGGGGAAGAATCCCGGGCAGGCATCGGGCCAGAAGGCTTTTCCCGGCCCCCGGTGGACCCATCATCAGCAGGTTGTGACCGCCGGCGGCCGCGATCTCCAGCGCCCGCCGGGCCACGATCTGTCCTTTGACATCGGCCAGATTGGGTTCGGCCACCTCCGGTGCCGCCTCTGGCTCGGCGTGTGGAAGCACCGTTGGCAGGCGTTCGCAGCCAGTCAGGTGGTTGACGACGGCGGATAGGTCGCTGGCGCCGTAGACCCGCCCCCCGGCAAGGGCTGCTTCACCGGCGCTGGCCGCGGGGATTACCAGACAACCCCGTCCTTCGGCCTGTGCGGTCAGGGCCATCGCCAGTGCACCACGCACGGGGCGCAGCGTCCCGTCCAACGCCAGTTCCCCGGCCACGGCCACACCGGTGAGCGCCGAAGGGTCGATACACCCCCCCGCCGCCAACACCCCAAGAGCGACAGCGAGATCAAAGCCTGCACCGCCCTTCCGGGTGTGTGCAGGTGCCAGGTTCACGGTGATGCGGTGCGACGGAAAGTGCCAGCCGCAGTTGCGAATCGCCGCACGCACCCGCTCGCGTGACTCGCGCACGGCAGCGTCGGGTAGGCCCACTACCTCAAAATAGGGCAAACCGTTACTGACGTCGACCTCAACAGCCACGGGAACTGCCTCAATGCCTTGAAGTGCGAAGCTCATAACACGCACAAACATGGATGTCCTCCACCCATGGCCCAATGAAAACCGCCCGGGATGAATCCCGGGCGGTTGACTCCCCGCGGGCCAAACGTATGTTCTAAATCGATCATACCCAATGGAGAGCGCCTTGTCAATAGTTGGAAACCGCGGCCATTCAGCCACCTGCGGAAAAGGCGTCGCGGACCACTGAACAGCGCCAGCCACCAAGCCGTCCCTGGGGCTCCACGGCTACGACGTCGAACCGGCAGGGTCGGTCTACGGCACCCACCCTCGCCAAGTAGATCTCCGCCAGGCGAACCAGGCGGGCCCGCTTGGCCGCCGTGACAGCCTCAGCAGGAGTACCAAACCCTGTCCCCGTTCGGGTCTTGACCTCAACGAAGACGAGGACGCCGTGGTCCTCGGCCACGATGTCGATCTCCCCAAAGCGAAAACGGACATTGCGGGCCAGAACCTGGTAGCCCAGCGCCACCAGGAACTCCGAAGCAGCTTGCTCGCCTGCACGGCCTACCTCGGAGCGGCTTCGCTCGGCCCCCACCTAGCTGTCCAGGAAGGTCGCACCGGGTGAGAGCGGCAAGATATCGCGTCCGACCCCGAAAGACTTCCGGTGGATCGGGCACGGCCCATGGCGTTCCAACGCCTCCCGGTGCTCAGCCGTCCCGTAGCCCTTGTGGTGAGCAAATCCATACTGGGGATAAAGCTTGTCCATTTCCACCATGTAGTCATCGCGCGTGACCTTGGCCACGATGGATGCCGCCGCGATTGAGCACGACAGGCTGTCGCCACCGACAATGGGGGCCTGGGGCTGTGTCACATTCGGCAAATGGAGGGCATCGATCAGGAGATAGTCAGGCGTCACCGGAAGGGAACCGACGGCCTTGATCATGGCCTTATACGTGGCCATCATGACGTTGGCTTCGTCGATGCCGTTCGGATGGACCATGCCCACACCAACGGCCACAGCCCTTTGCTTGATATGGTCAAAAAGTTCCTGGCGGCGCTTTGACGAGAGGCGCTTGAAGTCGTCCAACCCCGGGAGCGAGATCTCGCCGGGCAGCACGACAGCCGCGGCCACGACCGGCCCGGCCAAGGGGCCCCGGCCCACTTCGTCGAGGCCCGCCACCAGCCTGTAACCCATCGCCCAAACCTGCCGCTCGTAGCTGAACATGCGTGCGATACGGAACTGCTCGTGCTTCAACTCAGCCAGTTTGGTTTGGCAATAACGGACAAGCCGTTGCGCTCCGCCACGCGGATCGGCGCTCAACGTCTGGATGACGTCGGCATATACGTCCGGACCCCGGTCTGAGATGAGTTCCTGCAGCCGCTTGAGGCTCATTTTCTTGATGTTCATTCGCACGGGAGTCCACCCCCACCTACCCATGAAAACGCGAGGACCGGCAAGCGATCCTCAGCGCGTTTAACCACGAGCCAGAGTGATTGGAGCCCGAACCCTCGTCCGGGCGGTGGCACTCAGGTTCGACAACGTTTTCTAAAAATCCTGCCGACTTCACGGAACAATGTCAAGGCGTGGTAATCTCAACCAAGTGGTCTCACAGGCTCCTGTAGGGTCACACGGCCTAACTTGCCGTCGCGAAACTCCCGTAGCACCAGGGCAGCGGCCTTGTCATCCTCGACGGCGCCCCCGGCTCTGATGAGCCCACGGAACCGCCCCACGACCTCCAGGTTCTGCTGAATATCCGGGGTCACCGCAGCCAGCCCGAACCGCTCCGCCAGGGCCGCCGGCACGCGTGCCCACAGCACGGGGAGCAGCCTGCCGACGACCTCACGGGGGTCGAAGATCTCGTCGCGAATCGATCCGATGGCGGCCAGCAGGATGCCATCCCACTGATCCTCAAACTTCGGGACCAGCACGCCCGGCATATCGAGCAGTTCGATATCAGCCCCGATCCGAACCCACTGCTTGCCCCGCGTAACCCCTGGCTTATCGCCAACGATGGTCTTGCGAGCGCCAACGAGGCGGTTGATGGCGGCCGATTTGCCCACGTTGGGAATCCCGACGACCATCACACGCGCAGCTCTGGGCTTGCGCCCCCGGCCCACCCAGTCGGCCAGGCGGGGCGCAAAGGCCTGACGGATGGTGGCGACAACTTCCCGTGCGCCGGTCCCCTTGACCGCGTCAAGTGCGACCGCCGTGACGCCTTGCTGGCGAAGGAAGTCGGTCCACGCCCTGGTGGCCGCCGGATCGGCCAGATCCGCTTTGTTCAGGATCACAATGCGGGCCTTGTCTGCCACAGGGCGCAACAGGTCCAGGTTGCGACTCGCGGCTGGACAACGCGCATCCACCACTTCGAGGATGACGTCAACCAGCGGCGCATTCTCTGCAAGCACCCGCTTGGCCTTGGCCATATGCCCTGGGAACCACTGAATGACGGGCAACGCGATCCCCCCTACTTACCTGCCTCCGCGACCGGGTTTACGAACCCGGAGGCTCGCAGTGGCGGCCAGATCCGGAAGAAGGCCTCGCCCCGGATATTGCCGAGCGGAACTTCGCCGAAGTATCGGCTGTCCTCGCTGTTGTTGCGATTGTCCCCCAGCACCCAGACGGAGTTCTCAGGTACTGTGGCTACCGGAAAATCCTGATCGGAGGCCCGCACCGTAGGGGCCTCCGGTAACTGGCGGCCGTTGACGTATACCCTGCCCGCCTTGATTTCGACCTTATCCCCGGCGACTCCCACCACGCGCTTGATGAAGTCGCGGTCCGGTTGCCGCGGATAGCGGAAGACAACAATGTCCCCGGGGTGCGGTGACCGCACCCATGCGTACAAGAATTTGTTGACCAACACACGCTCGCCGTGATGCAGCGTCGACTCCATGGACAGCCCCTGCACACGGTACACCTCGACCACCCATGTTCGAATCACCAAAGCGATCACCAGTGCAAGGATGACCGTTTCGATGATTTCCCGCATCGGGGTCTTGCGCTTTCCGGGTGGTGGAACCTCAGTAATCTGGGCCAACCAGCGTCCCCCCAATTCGTGTATGGGAATGTTCTTAGGACGGAAAAGCGGGACTGGCTCCCAGTCCCGCGGCAAGAGCCGAGTTTGGTGTAGATGGAAACGCTCCGTTCGGCACCCGCGAAGGTGCAGACCGGAGCGCCTTGGCGACTACTGGGGCTTGACCCGTTTCCGTTCCCGAATGCGGGCTGCCTTACCGGTGAGTTCACGCAGGTAGTACAGCTTGGCCCGGCGGACAATACCATGCCGCACCAGTTCGATCTGGGCGAGGCGGGGGCTGTGGACGGGGAACGTACGCTCCACGCCAACGCCGTAAGAGATACGGCGAACCGTGAAGGTCTCGTTGAGGCCACCGCCCTGGCGCTTGATAACCACGCCTTCGTAAGCCTGGATACGCTCGCGGGTACCTTCAACAACCTTCACATGCACCCGGACGGTGTCGCCGGGACGGAAGGCCGGGATATCCGACCGCAGGTATTCCTTTTCAATCTGCTCGATCATATTGGACACTAATTTCACCCCTCGTACGTGACGTTCATGCCGGGTTCCCGAGCAGGGGAAGTGACCGTCAGCGGACCGTCCGTGATGACACGCTTTTCATTATAACAACAGCGCGGTCCCACCGCAAGGCATATTTACCGTGTTCTGCCCTTACGGCGCGGCGCTGTCGGCGGGGCAACACCCGTAAGCTCGGCAAGCAAGACCCGATCATCATGCGATAGTTCCGCCGTCTGCAGGAGATCGGGGCGGCGCTCCAGGGTGCGCCTCAGGGCTTCACGCCGGCGCCATCGGGCCACTGCCCCATGATTGCCCGACGTGAGGATCTCAGGCACACGCATCCCCTCGAACTCGATGGGACGGGTGTACTGTGGCCCTTCCAGCAACCCGGAGGAGTGCGACTCCGTCACAGCGGACTCGGCATCACCCAGAACCCCCGGAATCAACCGAGAGACAGCCTCGATGATAACCAGCGCCGGGAGTTCTCCGCCCATCAGCACGTAATCCCCGATGGAGATCTCGTCTGTGGCCAGAGCCCGGATCCGCTCGTCAAAGCCTTCGTAGCGCCCACTGACAAGGATCAGATGATCCTCGGCCGCAAGCTCCTCGGCCCGCCGTTGCGTGAACCGTTCGCCCTGGGGATCCATGAGAATAATGCGGGGCGGTCGCGGCCCAGCCCGGCCCACGCAGCCGCGCACCGCCGCGTAGACCGGATCGGGCTTCATCACCAGCCCGGCGCCGCCCCCGTAGGGGTAGTCGTCCGTGGTCTGGTGCCGGCTCGCGGCAAAGTCCCGGATGTTGACGACCCGGACATCCACAAGCCCGGCCGCGCGGGCCCGGCCCAGGATCGACTCCTGCAGGGCGCCGTACACGATGGGCGGATGGATGGTGAGCAGGTCGACCAACATGCGAGACCCTCCAGTCGGGTTCAGTCAGTCCTCTAGCAGTCCAGGGATCGGTGCCACAACGATCTGCCCCTTCTCCAAGTCGATCACCTTGATGAACTCCTTGACAGCAGGGACCATGAATTGCTTGTGCGATGCCACTTCCACGACATAAATGTCGTGGACAGGGTTGCCGGTATTCACTTCCACCAGCTTCCCCAGCGGGCGGCCGTCGGGGTCTACAACGGCGAGACCGATCAGGTCAAAGATGTAGTAGCGGCCCTCGGGCAGCGGATAGACTTCCGACCTGGGCACCTGAAGGTACTGCTGCCGCAGCTTGTCGGCAGCGTCACGGTCGGCGACGCCGTCGAGGGTAAGGATGATCAGGTTCTTCACCGTGCCGGTGAAGCGGACGCCCATCGGACGGGCATCCGGACCCACCAGGACCTGGCGGAGTGTGGCAAAGCGCTCCGGAAAGTCGGTGAGCGGGAAGACCCGCACCTGCCCATGAACCCCGTGCGCAGACGTGATCTGGCCGATCTTGACCAGGTCGTCAACCATTACAACGCTCCCTGTCGGATGGCGATCACTTTGCCGTCTTCGACCACGATCTCGATCGACGTCAGGGCATCGAAATCGGCGCCGACGTCGATGGTCGCCAGTGACTGGGCAGTGCCCTGCACGATCTCCGAGCCGATGGGCAGGGTGGCAATGGCGTGGGACTCTTCCAGGAGTTGCGCCTTCTTGTCAGCGCGCTTGGCCCGCTCGGACTCGACGAGCTGGCGCAGCTGCACTTGCTGCTGGGGGCTCATCGAAGCGGTGAGCTGGGCGCGCTTGACCTGGGTGTCCAGTTGTTGGAGTTCATCGTCCAAAAGCTGAAGCGCTTCACGGACCTCGATGGCCAGGCGGTCCTTGAGGCCCTCGGTCACCTTGGCCTTAATGGTCACAGGACGGAGAATTTGTAGGCTCATGGCATGAACTCCACGGTGACCCGGCGCCCGTCCTTGACGGCGGCCGCCTTCACCAACGTCCGGACCGCCTTGGCCACCCGCCCCTGGCGCCCGATGACCTTGCCCATGTCGGCCTGCGCTACCCTGACCTCAAGGGTAACGGCGCGCGGGTTCTCCACAGCGGTGACGACGACTTCGTCCGGTGCATCCACAAGGTTGCGGACGACGACTTCGACCAGCTTCTTCAGCATGCTGATGGCCCCCTTGTGGTCTAGTACGGTCTCGACCGGTGGCAGGGTCGAACCCCCTCGATGGGAAGACTTTACTTCTTGCTCTCGTCAAACTTCTTGAGAATGCCGGCGCCGGAGAGTATGCTGCGCACCGTGTCGGTAGGGGTCGCACCAGTGCCGAGCCACTTAAGGGCGAGCTCTTCGTCAATCTGGATGACGGGGGGGTTCTTGGTCGGGTTGTAGTAGCCCATCTCCTCGACGAACCGGCCGTCACGGGGAGAACGGGAATCAGCGACGACGAAACGGTAGAACGGAGCCTTCTTGGCACCCATGCGCTTGAGGCGAATCTTCAAAGCCACAGTGGTCATCCTCCTTCAAAATAGGGGGTACCTACCCCGACGGGTCTTTATTGCCAGGACGCCCTGGACGGGCGCCACGTGGTCACGCTGTTACCGGCGGCCGAAGAGGCCGCTGAACCCGCCGCCACCGGGTGGCTTGGGCAGACCCCCGAAGCCCTTGCCCATCATCTTCTGCATGCCGCCCAGTTGCTTCATTTGCTTGCGCATCTGTTCAAACTGCTTGATAAGACGGTGCACGTCGGCGATGGGGCGGCCAGAGCCCTTGGCGATGCGCTCGCGCCGCCGGACGTTGATGATGTCCGGCTTGCGGCGCTCCTTGGGAGTCATGGAGAGGATCATGGCCTCGACATGGGCCATCTCCTTATCGTCGATGTTGATATTCTTGAGTTGGGCACCGAGGCCCGGGATCATCTTCAGGAGATCCTGGAGGGGCCCCATCTTCTTGACGGCCCGCATCTGCTCGAGGAAGTCCTCGAAGTCGAACTCGGCCTTGAACATCTTTTTGGAGAGCTCTTCGGCCCTTGTCCGGTCGATTTGCTCCTCGGCCCTTTCGATGAGGGTCAGCACGTCGCCCATGTTAAGGATGCGCGAGGCCATGCGGTCAGGGTGGAAGACCTCCAACTGGTCGACCTTCTCACCCACGCCCACAAACTTGATGGGCTTGCCGGTCACCTGGCGCACCGACAGGGCAGCACCGCCGCGGGTATCACCATCGAGTTTGGTCAAAATGATCCCATCGATGCCCAGCTTCTCGTCAAAGTGCTCGGCGACGGTGACGGCGTCCTGGCCGGTCATGGCATCGACCACCAGCAAGATCTCGTTGGGCGTCAGGGCCGCCTTGATGCGCTGGAGTTCGCCCATGAGTTCTTCGTCGATATGCAGGCGCCCGGCCGTGTCCAGGATGATCACATCGCGGGTATGCTCGGCGGCGTAGTCGAAGGCACCCTTGGCGATGGTAACCGGGTCCACCTTGTCGCCCATTGCGAAGACGGGTACATCGACCTTCTGACCCATAACTTCTAGCTGCTTGATGGCAGCAGGGCGGTAGATATCGGCGGCGACCAATAGGGGACGCTTGCCATCCTTCTTCAGCTTCAGCGCCAGCTTGGCAGCGTGGGTGGTCTTGCCGGAGCCCTGCAGGCCGCACAGCATGATGATGGTGGGCGGGCGGAGCGCCATGTTCAGGGCGGCGTTCTCGCCGCCCATCAGGGCGGTCAGTTCCTCGTAGACAATTTTGATGACCATGTGGCCGGGGTTGAGGGTCCCCATGACCTCCTGCCCCACGGCCCGCTCCTTGACCTTGGCGACGAATTCCTTGACGACCTTGAAGTTGACGTCCGCCTCAAGGAGCGCCATGCGCACGTCGCGCATGGCTTCCGTGACATCCGCCTCGGAGAGCCTGCCCTTGCCGGTCAGCTTCTTGAAGGCCAGCTGGAGCTTTTCGCCCAGTGATTCAAACATAGCCATTTGTCAATAACGCCCCTTCCGGGTGCAGCCAATTAGTTCAACATTCTGAACGTAGTTTGCTGAGCAGGTTCAACGCTTCGGCATAGTCCTGGCGGCGGATGGCTTCCTCCAGCCGGTCCAGCGCCGTCTGACGCTCCCGGTGCTCCCGCACGAGGCCCAACTTTTCCTCATACTCGAAGAGTGCGGCCTCGGACCGCTTGATCAGGTCGTGGACCGCCTGGCGGCTCACGCCACCCTCCCCGGCGATTTCGGCCAGAGAGAGGTCCTCCAGAAAGTATGCCCGGATGAGGTCCTGCTGGCGTGGCGTCAGGAGCGACCCATAGAAATCGAACAGCAGCGTAATCGTCTGCAGGTCTTTCAATGGAACCGCCCCTTCGCTGCGGGCACTGTCAAGGAGAACGACTGGACACCGTTTGATTATAGGGGTGTGGCATCGGCGCTGTCAAGTAAAATCACTTGACCCTGCAATGAAAACAGCCACCGAACTGGCGGTGGCTGCTCGGCTGATTTCACTGCTGCGTCCCGTCCTGGCGCTGCCAGCGCTGCTTGTCGCGCTCTTCGTACTTGGTGATGACCCGCCGGAAGGCGTCGTCCAGGTCGATGTTCATCTGGTTGGCCATGGCTGCGACCACGAAGAGGATGTCACCCATCTCCAGGGCCACGTCGCCGGTCTCCTCCGTGGGCTTCTTGGTCTTGGGCCCCCAGCGATGATTGACCTCCCGCGACAGCTCCCCCACCTCTTCGGTCAGGCGGGCCAGGTTCGCCAGGGGGTGCCAGTAGCCGAAGGGTGCAATCCAGCGGTCCACTTCTTTCTGCATCTCTTTCAGGTCCACCTGGTCTCACCCCTTTCAGGTGGGTTCGTCCCGTGCAAACAGCGCATCTGCGAAAGCTATGGGGTCGAAAGTCTGCAGGTCATCCATCCGTTCACCCACGCCGATGAACTTGACCGGAACCTTTTCGCGGTCCTGAATCGCTACGACCACGCCACCCTTGGCCGTTCCATCCAGCTTGGCGAGAGCGATGGCCGTAACGCCGGCGACCTCCTTGAAGAGCCGGGTCTGCTGGACCGCATTCTGACCGGTGGTGGCGTCGAGCACCAGCAGCGTCTCGTGGGGCGCTTCCGGCATCTCCCGCTTGATGATCCGGGTAATCTTGCGGAGTTCCTCCATGAGATACGCCTTGTTATGGAGGCGACCCGCAGTGTCGATGATCAACACGTCGGCACCCTTGGCCCTCGCGACTGCGATGCCGTCGAAGGCGACCGCCGACGGGTCGGCGCCCTCATCATGGGCGACGACCTCGACCCCCGCCCGCTCGCCCCAGATCTTGAGCTGGTCGATGGCGGCAGCGCGGAAAGTGTCAGCAGCGGCGAGGATCACGCTCTTGCCCTGCTCGGTCCGCAGGCGATGCGCAAGCTTGCCGATGGTCGTGGTCTTGCCGACACCGTTCACCCCAACGACCAGGATAACGGTAGGACCTGTTGCGGCCATCCGCAAGGGTTCCACGCCCTGTGCGAGAATACCGGCGACCTGCTCCTTCAGTACGGGGAGCAGCTCTTCGCCGTTCTTCAGACCCCGCGCCTTGACCGCGCGGCGCAAATCCGCGACCAGCTTCGTGCTGGTCGCGACGCCCACATCACCCTGGATCAGGGCCTCCTCCAACTCATCGAATAGTTCATCGTCGATCTTACGGAAGGCGGTCATAATATTCGCCATCCGGTCGGCCAAAGCGGCCTTGGTCTTCGCCAGGCCGTCCTTCAGGCGGTCGAAGAGTCCCACGGGAGTCGCTCCTTTGAGTCAATCGTGATCGCTAGCGGCGGGGGACAAGCATGTTCATCACGGCGTCGGTCAGAAAGACGACGGCGGCCAGGAAGATCAGGCCAACCAGGTAGACCCACCAGGGTGGGCGTTTCTCCCCTTGCACCTAGCTCGCCTCCCTCTCCACGTCTACAAGGCGGACAGAGACGACCTTGGAGACGCCGGTCCCCTCCATTGTGACGCCGTAAAGCGCATCGGCTACTTCCATGGTGCCCCGCTGGTGCGTTATGCAGACAAACTGCGATCCCTGAGTGGAAAACATGCGCAGGTACTTGCCGAACCGCTCAACGTTCGCTTCGTCCAGGGCTGCCTCCACTTCGTCAAGGATGACGAAAGGGGTCGGCTTGACGCGCAGCAGTGCAAACAGAAGGGCGATGGCGGTCATGGCGCGCTCGCCGCCCGAGAGCAGGCTGAGGGTCTGTGGCTTCTTGCCTGGGGGCTGGGCGATGATCTCGATGCCAGTCTCCAGGAGGTCGTTCTCGTCCACCAGTTCCAGGTCGGCCTTGCCGCCTTCGAAGAGCTCGGTGTAGACCCGCTGGAACTCCCGGCGGATCACCTGGAACGAATCGAGGAAGTGCGACTTGATCCGCTTGTCCAGCTCCTCAATGGCCCGGTAGAGGGAGTTCTTTGCCTCATCCAGGTCGTCGCGCTGGTGGCCCAGGAAATCGTAACGCTCCTGCGCTGTGCGGAACTCTTCGATCGCGGCCACGTTGACGGGGCCGAGCTCGCGAATTTGCTCACGGAGGACCAGCGTCCGCTCGCGGGCGCCGGGAATTTCGTCATCCGGCAAGGCCTTGCCTGCGACTTCCGCCGGGGTCATGCCGTACTGCTCCAAGAGGCGCTCGCTGGTGGACTGGACCTCCATCTGCAGGCGGGCCTCCTCAACCTCGCCCTGTTGGAGCCTGGCCTGGCTCTCGGACTGGGAGCGGCGCAGATTGCGCATCTCACGTTCCCGTGCGTTGGTCTGCTCCAGGGCCTCGAGCTTACGCGACTTGAGCTGTGCCTGGTGCTCAAGGGTGGTCCGCTTGTCTGCGCCGGCCGCGGTGACCTCCGCTTCGGCCGCCACCAGTTCTGCGGCAGCCAGGTCCAGGCGCATGGCCACCTCCGTCATCTGGTTGTGACGGATCGTCTGCTCGGCCACAATGGCGGCGCGGTCTGACTCGAGCCGGGCGGTCTGCGCCGCGAGGCCCTTGGCCTGCTGGTTCAGCTCGGCCAGGCGCACCTGGACGGCTGTGAGTTCACGCCCCTGCTCTTCAAGGGCGGCCACGCGGGTCTGCCCCTCGGCGCTCAGTTGTGCGACTTCGGCCTCCAGCCCGGTGCGCTCGGCTGCCAGCCCCTCCAGTTCAGTCCGCAAGGTGCGGGCTGAATCGGCGCCCTCCTGGGCGTCGCCCTGGATGGACTCCGCCTCGAT
>DAHVXO010000014.1 GCA_027356675.1 Symbiobacteriaceae bacterium
CTTGTCCGGCTCGATCTCCATGACGGCAGGCTGGGCCGAGACCACGTTGTTCATATACGCTCACCCCGTGCTTTCTCTCACGCAACCAGTATCACTTTTCCTATCTATCATGATTATAGCCATAATGGAATAAATCGTCAATACATTATATTGAAGAATTTGGCGAGATTGGATACTCTACGCCAAGCGAAGGGCCGGAGCAACGAACGTTGCGCCGGCTCCCAGGTCTCAATCTGCGGTCTCGGCCAGGCGTTGCCGCCGAATGGCGGCAGCGCGGTTTCGCGCCAACGCGGCCTCCAGGATGCCGTTGACCAGGGCCTCGTAGCTCCAGCCGCCCTTCTCAGCCTGCCGGCAGAGATCGCTATATCCCGGCGAGAGTCCCGGCAGCGGGTTGACCTCCAGAACGTACGGCACGCCATCGGTACCGAGGCGGATGTCCACGCGAACCACATCCACGCACCCTAACGCCCTGCAAGCGGCGATGGCCGCCCGTACCAGGGTCGCCTCCAGCGCCGGATCCACCGGTGCCGGACAGAGGTAGTATTCCTCGGCGTCCCACTCCTGCTTAAAGTGGTATGAATAAATGCGCCCATGCTCCGCCGGCACGACGGCGTAGTTGATCTCCGTGATCGGGAAAACCGTAGGATTCTCGTTGCCAACGAGCCCGACGGTGAACTCCCGGCCATCGATGAACTCCTCAACCAGGGCCGGTTCATGGTACATCTGGTGGATGTAGAGGACCCGCTCGATGAGCTCGGCGGGATTCCCCACCTTGGACTCGGGGGAAATACCCATGCTTGAACCTTCGCAGGAGGGCTTCACAAAGAGCGGAAAGCGCAGACCGCTCCAGTCAACCGTCGCACCTGGCGCAAAGGTCCGGAACGCCGGGGTGGGTACCCCGTGGAAGTAAAACAGCTTCTTGGCTGCTGACTTATCGAGGGCGACCGCAAGGGACAGAACGCCGGAGCCGGTGTAGGGGATGCCTAGCATCTCTAGCATAGCCGGGACGTGTGATTCACGGCTCGCACCGCGCAGGCCTTCGCAGATATTGAAGACGATATCCGGCTGGACCGCACGCAATTTGGTGTAGGCCTCCTCATCGCCCTCGATCCAGACCACCTGATGCCCCACTGTAGCCAGGGCATTCGCCACCGCCGTGACAGTCTTCTCGCTGTCTAGCTCG
Organism: Symbiobacteriaceae bacterium; assembly: GCA_027356675.1. The sequence goes on from DAHVXO010000014.1 coordinate 1,184, forward strand.
GCGTGTACGTCTGGGGGCTCTCCTTCCTCAGGCGGGTCATACTTGCCCAGGTTAAACATGAGCCCCACTTTAAGTCCCATGATCTCCGATCGCGACTCCCTTGCGATGGTTTAAAAACTAACGGTAGCCAATGTTACCTTCATGATAGCACCGCCGAAAAGACTGTCAACGTAGAGGTAGACCGCACCGAAAAGATTTGTTAGGATTTGATGAGTACACCATTCACCCCTGTTCTGCGGAGGAATAAACCGTTGCGCATTCGTACGTGGCAAGCCGACCTCCTCTTACTTGCAGTAACAGCCATCTGGGGTGCGACCTTTCCGGTCGTAAAAAGTGCCACCGATTTGAGCGGGGGCGGCGTACCGACCTACTGGTTCCTTGCAGCCCGGTTTACGCTGGCCGCGGTGCTGCTGGGCGCCTTTTTCTGGCGGCGGCTGCTGGCCTTGCGGTGGCAAACCTGGGCGGCGGGGGCGCTGGTAGGGCTCTTTCTCTTTGCCGGATATGCCTTTCAAACCTTCGGACTGGCCTACACCACCAGCGCCAAGGCCGGCTTTATCACCGGCCTCGGTGTGGTGTTGGTACCGGTGCTCTCGGTGATCTGGCTGCGACGAAAACCCGAGCCGGGCGCCCGGCTCGGCGTAGTAACCGCCACGGTGGGCTTGGCCTTGCTCTCCTTGAACGCCGACCTGACGCCCACATATGGGGACCTGCTCGTCTTCCTCTGTGCGGTGGGATTCGCCCTGCACATCACAGCGGTCAGCCGCTACTCCGGGCCACATGACCCGGTCGCCCTGACAGTGATTCAGATCGGTATGGCCGCCGTCTTCTCCTGGACACTGCACCTGGCGGACAAGGGCACACTGGGCCCTGGCGTGCCCGGCGTACAGTGGTGGGGCGGTCCGGCCAACGTGGTCGTCGCATGGCTGATTTGCGGCGTGTTGGCGACGGCTGTGGCCTTCTTGCTGCAGAATATGCTCCAGCCGTATACCACGCCAACACATACCGCCTTGATCTTCGCCGCTGAGCCGGTCTGGGCAGCCATCTTCTCTTACATCATCCTCGGTGAGGTACTCACCGTGCGTGGCTACGTGGGAGCCGGCCTGATCCTCCTGGGGATGTTCCTGGCCGAGGTTCCCCTTGGCAAGCCCGCCGACCCTGCGACCCAGCCGGGCGATTAGCCGCCGTAGAACCTGATGCTTCACCCCTGTAGATACATACGGAAAAACCCCTGGCAAGGTTCGCCAGGGGTTCATTTTATGCCGAAGTGTTAGCGAAGTTTGAATTTGAATACGTGCCCCCGGAGGGTGGCTGACGTGGACGACACTTGCTCCGCGCACGCCAGCATTTCGGAGACGGCAGTCTTCACCTGTACGGCCGAGGTGGCCATAGCCCCCGTGGATGTCTGGCTACCGCGGGCGCTCTCTGAGACCGCGGAGATCAGGTGCGCGACATTCTCCGCCGCGGTAAGCATCTGGTGGGAGGTGGCCGCGTTCTCTGCGGCGATCGCCGAAAGCTGCTCGGTGGTGGCGGCGACCTGCGTACTGGCGGCGTTGATCTCTTCCGAGGATGACGATATGGATTCCACCTGCCGCTGCGTCTCTGCGACGGCGGCGAGAATCCGCTCCAGCGAAGTGCCCGCCTCTCGAGCCAGGGCGGCACCTTGCTGGACTTCCTGGGTGCCGGACTCCATGGTGCTCACCACAGCGGTTGCGCCGGTGCGGATATTCGCTACCCGCCCGCCAATGTCACTGGCTGCACGGCGGGACCGCTCGGCCAGGCGCCGTACCTCACCTGCCACCACAGCGAAGCCCCGACCGTGCTCGCCCACCCGGGCGGCCTCGATCGCAGCGTTCAGGGCCAGCAGGTCGGTCTGGTCGGCGATTTCGGAGATCAGTTCCAGGATTTCATCGACGTGGGCGAGGCTCTGGCTGAGCGCTTTGAGCTTTGCAGCGGCGTCCAGCACACGGGTCCGGACCCGATCCATGCCTTCATTTACGGCCTCGACGGTCTTGACCCCGTCATCGGCTGCGCTTCTGGTGTTGATGGCGGCCTCAGCCACCACGCCGGCACTCTGGGCAACCTGCTCGATGGCCTGGCTGACCTGCCTGATGATCATGGCGGCACCACTGACTTCCTGTGCCTGCGCCTCCGCAGTCACTGCCACCTGCTCAGCGGCCAGCCTCATCTCCTCAGTGGCCTTAGAGCCGGCAAGGGCCTTGGATACCTGTCCATCGGCGATTGCATGTACCTGGCCAATCTGCCGGGTGGAGGCATCGATCGCGGAGGCGGTCTCCATGGCATTCGCCTGCAACCGGCGCCCCGCGGCGTCCAAGTCCTGAACGACTGTGGACATTTCGCTGACCATCACCTGGATGCTGGCCGACATCTCGTTAAAAGACTGGGTAATCTGACCGACCTCGTCCCGGCTTTGAACCGGCACCGGCCCCTGGGAAAGATCGCCCTTGGCAATCAGGTCCATGGCCTTGCGCAGCCGCCAGAGCGGCTGAACGACGACCCAGGAAAAGAGGATGGCGGCCGCCAGGCAGATGATCAGCATCGGAATGCTGACCCAAAGGAGGCCCCGTACGATATCCGCATTCAGCGCCGCCATCTGGGCCGGTGAGACTCCAAGGATCGTCACCGCATGCATGACCCTGCCCCATACGACATAGACGCCGATTCCCAGCGGCACGACAGCCCAGGTCAGCAACGTTGCCGTGCTCCTGACGCCGAAACTCCATTGAAGCGGATTGAACCAGCGCATCTTAGCGGTAATCCTCCCCAAGGCGGCGATAAGTGCCACCTATTTCCTATTTAACTCCATGGGACCCCCAGGTGGGAGGTCCCATGGCATGCTTTTCTGGCGCCCGAAATGCTTATTCGGGGTCTACAGATGCATTAATAGCTCTCAGTATCATTGCCCACAATGGGTCCCGGCCGAGCCCTTCGTCGGCCGAGAAGACCACGACCTGGTCCGTCGGCAGACCGAGGTGCAGAGCGACCTCCTTCACATGAGCAGGGCGCTGGGGGCGGGGCACCTTGTCGGCCTTGGTCGCCACACAGAGGCGGGGCTTGTCATGGTGCACCAGCCACTCCCACATGGCCACGTCGTCCTTGCTGGGCGGGTGCCGCAAGTCGACGATCTGGATGACGCTGCGCAGGGTCTCGCGCCTCAGCAGATACTGGTCGATCAATTTCCGCCAGGCCATCCGCTGACTCTCGGCAACACGCGCAAAGCCATACCCGGGCATATCGACGAAGTAGAAGGCCCCAGCCGCCTGCGCCGCCTCGAGCGCCGAACCACGGAGTGTAAAGCGATCCCCGGCGCCCGCCGAAGCCTCGGGATCGCCAAACCGCGGCCGGCCCTCCGGCCAGATCCGATAGTAGTTGAGCGTCTGCGTCCGCCCCGGGGTGTTGGAGGTCCGAGCGAGCTTGTTCATGCGCAGCAGGCTGTTGATGAGAGACGATTTGCCCACGTTGGAGCGACCGGCGAGGGCGATCTCCGGGAGCCCATCGGTCGGAAACTGCCGGGGCGCCACGGCACTGAGAACGAACTCTGCAAACATGGCCATGCGGGCGGGCCTCCTTGGCATCCCCGGCATCAGGAAGGGCGCCGAACGCATCGGCGCCCCTCGCAGACGTCAGGGGGATCAGGCGGGCGGGTTGCCGGGCACCTCGGCCTGCGGCTGCGGCAGGGCCTCGGGCGGCGGGATGAGGGCCTCCACGCTCTCCTTCGGTTCGTGGAGAGCGAAGCGGATGACCTCATCCATGTGTTCCACCAGGTGGATATCCAGCTTCTTGCGGATATTCCCCGGGACCTCTTCCAGGTCCTTCTCATTTTCCTTGGGCATGATGATCTCGGTGATGCCTGCCCGGTGGGCGGCCAGGAGTTTCTCCTTCACGCCGCCGATGGGCAGGACCCGCCCTCGCAGGGTGATCTCACCGGTCATGGCCACACTCGCCCGCACCGGGCGGCCGGTCAGGGCCGAAATGACCGCAGTGGCCATGGAGATGCCGGCGGACGGCCCCTCCTTGGGCACTGCGCCCTCGGGCACGTGGATGTGGATGTCGTACTTGGTGTGGAAGTCCTCCTCCACGCCCAGCGCCTTCGCCTGGGAGCGGATGTAAGAGAACCCGGCCTGCGCCGATTCCCGCATGACCTCGCCAAGCTTGCCGGTGAGCAGTAGGTTCCCCTTGCCCTTCATGATCGAGACCTCAATCGGCATCACATCACCGCCGACTTCGGTGTAGACCATGCCGGTGGAGACGCCGACCTCATCGACCTTGGCCTTCTTGCCCCACGAATAGCGCCCGGCGCCCAGATACGTGTGGAGGTTCTGGGTCGTGACCCGCACGCCGGTGCAATCGCCACGGGCGATCTCCCGGGCGGCCTTGCGGCAGACGTTGGCGATCTGGCGCTCCAGGTTGCGCACGCCGGCCTCCCGGGTGTACTCCCGGACGATCGCCCGCAGCACGTTCTCGGAGACCTCGAGCGTCTCGTCGGTCAGACCGTGGTCGACTCGCTGCTTGGGCAGCAGATGCCGCTTGCCGATCTCGACCTTCTCATCCTCCGTGTAACCGGAGATGTTGATCAGTTCCATGCGGTCCAGCAGCGGCCGCGGGATGTTCCAGACCACGTTGGCCGTGGTGATGAAAAGCACGTTGGAGAGGTCGAAGGGGCTCTCGATGTAGTGGTCGGAGAAGTTGGCGTTCTGCTCCGGGTCCAGCACCTCCAGCAGGGCCGAGGAGGGATCACCGCGGAAGTCAGAGGCCATCTTGTCGATCTCGTCCAGCAGGAAGACCGGGTTCTTGGTGCCCGCCTGACGGATGCCCTGGATGATCCGGCCCGGCAGTGCGCCCACGTACGTGCGGCGGTGGCCACGAATCTCAGCCTCGTCCCGGACACCACCCAACGAGATCCGCACGAATTTGCGGCCGAGGGCGTGGGCCACGGATTTGGCCAGCGAGGTCTTGCCGACTCCAGGCGGCCCGCCCAGGCAGAGAATGGGGCCCTTCATCTTGGCGACGAGCTTGCGGACGGCCAGGTACTCAAGAATTCGATCCTTCGGCTTCTTGAGGCCGTAGTGGTCGTTCTCCAGGATCTCCTCGGCCTTCTTCAGGTCGATCTGATCATCGGTCAGCTTGGCCCAAGGCAGGGAAGTGATCCACTCCAAGTAGTTGCGCACCACCACGGCCTCAGCAGCCATGGGCGGCATCTTCTCCAGCCGCTCGACCTCGCGGAGGGCCTTCTCCTTGACGTCGTCGGGCAGGCCGACCTCTTCGACCTTCTTGCGGAACTCCTCGGCTTCGGTGCCCTTCTCGTCCCGCTCG
>DAHVXO010000025.1 GCA_027356675.1 Symbiobacteriaceae bacterium
GGCCGGGGCCGGACTACGGCGGAAAAAGGCGCTGGCCTGTTCGACCAAGTACGTATGTACTGGGGCGGGGTACGCACCTTCACAGAACCGCTGGTACTCCTCCAGGATGCTTTCACTCGGTTGTTGGAGACGTTGCGTTTCCGTCATGGCCCTCATTCCCTTCGCTAAACATCTGCTGTGATGCTGCCAGGTACTCACGCTGCAGTCGCTTGTTGGACAGATGCACGTATCGTTGCGTGTACTCAATCGAGTTGTGGCCGGCCTGAAGTCTTACCGCCTCAATGGGCATGCCAGCCTCGCAAAGGTTGGAGAAGCAGGTATGCCGGAACAGGTGGCAGCGAACGCGGGGCGTACTGGCCCGCTCACGGTGGTACTCCAGGATCGTGGTTAAGCCATAAGCGCTGAGCGGTTCTCCCCGGTGCTTTCCCTTCAGCACCACGAACACAGCGTCAGCATCGGTATCGGGGCGCTCCAACGCCAGGTACTGCTGCAGGCTCTTGAAGAACAGGTCAGAGGCGTAGGTAACTCGCTCCTTGCCGCCCTTCCCCTTACGGACCATGACCTGCCTCTTGCCCGGGTGAATGTCGGCCAGTTGGAGGTCCGCCACCTCCTGCTTACGGAGGCCAGCCACCAACATCAGGAGGAAGATCGCACGATCCCGATGGGTCTGGAGGGAGGACAGAAAGGCTTCAATCTCTTCGTCACTGAGCACCTGGGGTAGTCGGTTAGGGGACCGCAAGAACGGAATCCGCCGGCGAAGTCGCAGGCCGTCTTTCAAAGGCTGACCCCGTGGAACCGGGTTCTTGGGCACATCACCACGCATCACCAGGAAGTCGAAGAAGCTGGATACAGTGGCCACCCGGCGCCGAATCGTCGCCGCCGACAGTCCCCTGCTCCCGTCAGCAAGCGAGACGACACCTTTGGGTCGGCGTGGGTTCAGGGCGTTCTGCTGGGCTCGAATAAAGGCGAAGATGTCGCTCGGCCGCACCTCGGCCAGCGGCTTCTGCAGGTCGGCAAGGAAGAACTTCAAGTCATGTGCGTAGTTAATCCACGTGTGCCGACTCATCCCGCCCCGCACCATCTCCAGGTAGTCGTCCGCTTCCGGCACACCCACCGACAGATGCTGGATGCCTCCTGAGTCCGTCCATTTCCGCATCTTGATTTCCATTGGCAACCCCCTCGCAAGGCGTCAAAAGACCTTCGAGGGGGCCTGATGGATTACCTATATATCTAACAAACAGATGATACGGCCCGGAGCGGGAGGTACTCGCACCGATCCCTCTCCCCTAGCAAACATGAACTGTCACCTGCCAACGGCGGATGACGGCGAGCGCAACCGCCTTGCCCCCTCCTCATCCTTCCAAGTAGGCTCTCCGTATCACTAAGCCTTGATGCACCAGGGTTTGGGTATCATCGGGCGATTTGTTGTAGGAAGCATTCACACCAGTGGAGGCAGTACGGCGGGTAGAGCAGATTCATCCATTTCTTCATCAACCACTTGACTTCCGACCCGAATGTCAGGATATAATGAGCGTAATACACGGCCCAACGGTGCTCACACCGGAGCCGGACCGATATTCATATGATCTCCTCAAGGGGAGTAGCCAGCCTGGGGCGCCCAGGTGGTGCAGTCGTCATTACGGGGAAACCCTGGCTGTACCTGCCACCGAATCACGGGGGCACGGCAAGACCTTGGGTCCGAAAGGACCTGAGGTTTTGCCGTGCCTCTGTTTTGTATTAGCTGCGGTGGCCTTGCGGGGTTCAGGTCTGTATAGGAGCGCTGTGTCAATCGACTCAAGGGGAGTGGGCTACGATGCATTTCGGGGTGTGGAGTGCTACTGTGGCGATCAAGAACGACGAAATGTTGACGTGGCATCTGGAGCGGTACACGGGTGTCCCAGAGCGAGTCCAGTCGGGCGACCGACTTGTTCCGGGACGTGCATAGCGGTAGAATTTCGTACCAAGGAAAGCAGGTGTGGGATGAACCGTCGCAAGCAGATTATGAAGCGCCTGGAAGAGATCTTGAGCGAGTGGCTACGGGCAGACCGGCAGGAGCGCGGTCAACTGCTGCTGGAGCGAATCCGGTTGCAGCGCGAACTGGAAGAACTTCCGCAGGGGTGACCGACCGTATGGCCGTTCCAGACACGGTTTCTGGGCAGAATGTGCTGTATACGTCGCCAGTCTAGTGTGGGGTTGCAGGCCCTTGAAGATAGATAACAGGAGGGGAGCCGGATATGTTCGGAAATCACGGACTGGAGTTGGCCGCTTTTCTCGCGTTTGTCGCGCTGGCAACCTGGCTCGACCTCTTCGTGTTGCACCGGGACGATCATGAGATCGGTATGAAGGAAGCGGCGTGGTATTCGGTGGGCTGGGTGGCCATTGCCCTGGCCTTCAGCGGTTATGTGTTCTGGCAATACGGCCCTGCCTCGTGGATGGAGTACATTGCTGGCTACACTTTGGAGAAGGCTCTGAGTGTTGACAATATCTTCGTCATCGCAATGATCTTCGGCTTCTTCGGGGTCAGGGGCGGGCTGCAGCACAGGGCGCTGGCCTGGGGCATCATCGGCGCCATCATCATGCGGGGCATCCTGATCTTCCTAGGTGTGGAACTGGTGGAGCGGTTCACGTGGCTGCTGCCGGTATTCGGCCTCTTCCTGCTGGTTACGGCCTACAAGATGCTGAGGGGCGGGGGACACGGGGAGAGCATGGAGGAGAGCAAGGTCTACAAGTGGACGGCCAAGGTCCTGCCGGTTTACCCCGGCTTCGACGGGAACAAGATTCTTACCCGGCAGACCGGGAAGAGCATGCTGACGCTCCTGGGTATGTCCATCGTGATGGTGGAGCTAACAGACCTGGTCTTTGCCATCGACTCGATCCCAGCGGTGATGGGCGTCTCGCGCGACCCGTTCATCATCCTGACGTCCAACGTCTTCGCCATTCTCGGACTGCGGGCGCTCTACTTCCTGCTGGCCGGGATCATCCACCGCTTCCGGTACCTGAAGGTGGGTCTCTCGGTGGTTCTGGGCTTCATCGGGGCGAAGATGCTGGTCCTTCCGTTCGGGTACCACCTGCCCGTCAGTATTTCGGTCTCCGTCGTTCTCGGCGTGATCGCCATCTCAGTGGCTGCCTCTCTTCTGACTCCCGAGCAGAAGGGGGGGAGCCATGCCGATGACTGATCTGCTCGGGAAAGTCTTCCTGACCTTCGTCGCTTCCCTGGTTCCGGGTCTGGAACTGCGGGCCGGAATCCCTACCGGGGTGGTGCTCGGTCTTCCTATCCCGGTGGCGGTGGTGGTCTCGGTGGCCGGGAACATTCTGCAGATCGTAATGGCCCTGTACCTGATTGAATGGGTCTACCGCCACGCCACCCGTTTTCCACGGATTGAGCGATGGCTGAAGCAGACGGAAGAGCTGGTTGTTCGGCATCGGTCGCTGATACAGCGCTATGGGTGGATCGGCCTGGCGGCCTTCGTACTCCTGCCGCTGCCGGGAACGGGGGCCTGGGGCGGTGCGGTGCTGGCACGACTGCTCCAGGTTTCGGTAGCGGGCGTCTGGCTGGGGCTCTCCCTGGGCATCGCGCTCTCGGGCGTGCTGGTGGGAGTCGCCGTGCATGGTGCACTGACCATGTTTTCCCTGTTCTGAGGAGGTAGGACGACTACAGCGGGTGTATACTGGAAACGAAGGTCCCCCGGTCGCACCACGGAGAGGGATATGGTGACGCTGCTGCAAGACATTACGAAGTCACCCACCAAGAAGATCGCCCTGTTCACCTGCATGGACACCCGCGTTGTTGGCTGCGTTCAAGGGAGGGATTCAGGACGGTCAGATTCCTGCTAACGGAGTAATATTAGTATATCATGTAACTGAAATCTTAATATAAGTGCGTCATGGGGGCAGTCGCTATGTCAGAGTGGACGTTTCTTACCAATCACGCTCAGGTCCTGCTTTGCATTGCCCATAACGGCCGTTTGACGGCAAGGGAGATTGCTGCGACAGTAGGGATCACTGAGCGGGCGGTGCAGCGGATTCTTGACGACCTCGAAGAGGTCGGATACATCAGTCGCTTCCGGGACGGCCGGAAGAACCGTTATGAAATTCACCCGGAACTGCCCATGCGCCACCCCGCGCAGCGCGGACGCGCCATCAGAGACCTCCTTGAGTTAGTCGCACAGCCCGACTGGTAAACGACTTCCGTCAATCATTGCGGTTCCCCTTCCAAAAGAATGGAATGGGTAGACGCGCCTTGACATACGACAATAATATCGTGATAATGTAGTCGTGACTCTCGTATCGCGTGAAGAAGTCGACTCTGGAGACCCATGTGGACGACACGGAAAAGCAGGGGGGCTTGGGGTTGTGCGCGGACCAGGGCCGACTACGCATCCCTATCAAGGCCGAAAGGCCGTTCTGGCCACAAAACACCAGAAGGAGCGGGAGATCAGGCAGCCACTGCGAGATGCCGTTGGCCTCCAGATCTGTGTGCCTCACGACCTGGACACGGATCTCCTCGGAACGTTCAGTGGTGAGGTTGAACGCCACGGCTCCCCACGGGAAGTGGCCCTGCGCAAGGCGCGCCTGGGGATGAATGGCAACGGTCTGACCTTGGGCCTGGCGAGCGAGGGCAGCTTCGGTCCTCACCCTCATTTGCCGTTTATCCCCGTAGATCATGAGCTTCTGGCGTTCGTCGATGACGAGTTAGGCATAGAGGTTGTGGAGCAGACTCTTAGCGTCAACACTAACTTTGCTCACGATGCGGCCAGAGCGTTCGAAGACCTGAAGGTTTTCCTCGCGCGGGCGCACTTCCCCTCGCACGGGTTGATCGTCAGACCGAACTCCGGTCCACAACCGGGACTCTTGTTCAAAGGGATAACCAAGGTTCAAGCGCTAAAGGAGGCCTTGGAGCGATGTGCCTCCGCCTCGGCTGATGGTCTTGCACATGTGGAGACAGACATGCGCGCGCATATGAACCCGACCCGACGGCAGGTGCTTCGTGAGGTCGCAGTGCGACTTGGTCGCCGACTTGCATCCCTCTGTCCGGAATGCCGGACGCCGGGATGGGGGGTGGTTGACGTAGTCAGGGGCCTGCCGTGCGAGTGGTGTGGCCGGGAAACCCAGTTGGTGCGCGCCGAGATTCAGGGCTGTCCGCGCTGCGACCACCGCGAGAGCTGCCCCCGAAGCGACGGCCTGCGTATCGCGTCCCCCGGAGAGTGTTCCTATTGCAACCCATAGGTCTTCGCATCCAGCGGCAGGCTCCTCGCAGCCTGTGCGGCCAAACCTTCGCTTCGCCTGTAGTCCTCAAGCCTGTTGCGCCGCCTGGGGAATCCGCACCAGGCTAATTGTCACGTCTTCCATATCACGGGCACCAAGGCGGAGGTTGAAGCGCCTGCCTATGAAGCTTTTCCAAGGATAGGAGGAGGAATCGGCAATGAGTTCATCGTTTTCCCGCTCAGAAAAGAAGCTTGTCACTGTCATCCCCGGCGATGGAGTGGGACCGGAGTGCGTCCGGGCCGCTCAGCGCATCGTCGAGGCCGCGGGTGCTTTCATTGAGTGGGAAGAACACCCTGCGGGCGCGAGTGTGTTCCGGCAGGGCATCGCTTCCGGTGTTCCTCAGGAAACCATCGAGTCGATCCTCAAGACCCGCGTCGTGTTGAAGGGTCCCCTGGAAACGCCGGTAGGCTTCGGGGAGAAGAGCGCCAATGTCACGCTCCGCAAGCTGTTTGAGACGTATGGCAACATCCGCCCCGTGCGTGAGTTCCCCGGAGTCCCCACGTCCTACAGCGGCCGGGGAATCGATCTCGTCGTGGTCCGGGAGAACGTCGAAGATCTGTACGCCGGTATCGAGCATATGCAGACTCCGGGAGTCGCCCAGTGCCTCAAGCTCATCTCGCGCAAGGGCAGCGAGAAAGTGGTCCGCCTTGCCTTCGAGTTGGCCGTGGCCGAGGGGCGCCGGCGGATTCATTGCGCGACGAAGTCCAATATCATGAAGCTCACCGAGGGGATGCTGAAGCGGACCTTCGAAGAGGTGAGCAAGGAGTACCCTCAGATCGAGGCGCAGCACATCATTATCGATAACTGCGCTCACCAGTTGGTGAAGAAGCCGGAGCAGTTCGAGGTCATCGTGACCACGAACATGAATGGAGATATTATCAGCGATCTCACATCCGCCCTCGTCGGCGGTTTGGGATTCGCCCCGTCGGCCAACATAGGTAACGAGGTTTCCATCTTCGAGGCCGTCCACGGCTCGGCGCCAAAGTACGCTGACAAGAACGTAATCAACCCGACGGCCGTCATCCTGTCGGCGGTCATGATGCTCCGCCATCTCGGTGACTTCGAGGCGGCTGCAAAAATTGAGCACGCCGTCCTGGTGACCCTGGAAGACGGCCGGGTGCGCACTGGTGACGTGGTCGGCTACGACAAGGGGGCGTCGACCACGGCCTTCACGGACGCGGTCATTTCGAACCTGGGACGCACGTCCGAACACTATCAGGTTCGAGCGTACAAGCCGCTCAGACTGCCGCAGGTGAGCAGTGTGCCGGATCTGGTCAAGCCCCGTGCGAGGCGAGTGGTTGGAGTGGATATCTTCGTCGAGTCGTCGCTCGCACCCGAGGAGCTGGGCCAAAGCCTTGAGGAAATTGCGGCCGAGTCACTTTTGAAGCTAAAGATGATATCGAATCGCGGCACGATGGTTTACCCGGCCACGGGCGCCATCACGGACTGCGTGGATCACTGGCGTTGCCGCTTCGTACTCCGTTCCACCGACGGGGACCTCGCGGACTCTGTCTTGTTCGACCTGCTTCAGCGTGTTGCCGCGCGACACCCCTGGATGCACGTGGAGAAGCTTCACGAGTTCGACGGCGCGCTTGGGTTCACCAGAGCGCAGGGTGAAGACTAGCACCATACCAGCAGTGAACGCCTTGACCATGTACTCGGTGAGCGGAAGCGGCCCTTGTTTGGCAATACTGGTTTCGCATTCTAGTATCGCTCTGGCGGCCCACACCGCCCGCGGTAGAAAGGGAGTTGTCATGGATAATCCGTTGGTTGCGGTCATCATGGGCAGCCAGTCCGACATGGAGACCATGTCCCACGCCGCGGAGTTGCTGAAGGAACTCGGAATCCCCCATGAAGTGGCCATCGTCTCCGCTCACCGGACGCCGGATCGCATGTTCCAATTTGCCGCCTCTGCCTTGGATCGGGGCATAGAGGTGATCATCGCCGGGGCTGGCGGCGCAGCCCACCTGCCAGGGATGACGGCGGCCAAGACGCTGCTGCCGGTGATCGGCGTTCCCGTACAAAGCTCCGCCTTGAACGGACTGGATTCACTTTTGTCCATCGTGCAGATGCCCAAGGGCATCCCCGTCGGTACCGTGGCCATCGGCAAGGCCGGCGCCGCCAACGCCGCCCTGCTGGCGGCCCAGATCCTCGGCATCAAGTATCCCGAAATCCAGAAGCGGATCCACCAGTACCGGGCCGCCCTGACGCGGTCCGTGGAACAAGAGGGAGAACGCCCATGACGACTCCGCTTATGCCCGGCGCCACGATTGGGGTGATCGGTGGGGGACAGCTGGGCCGGATGCTGGCCCTGGAGGCACGGCGCATGGGCTATCGCATTTGCGTCCTCGATCCCGATCCCCAGTGTCCAGCCGGACAGGTGGCCGACGATCAGGTGGTGGCCGCCTATGCCGATCTGGAGGCAGCCCGGGACCTGGCCCGGCGCACCGACGTGGTCACTTGCGAATTTGAAAACGTAGACGCCGCAGCTGTTGCCGCCGCGGAGAGTCTCCGACCGGTATACCCGGGGAGTCGCGTGCTGCGAATCGCTCAGCACCGGGTTCGTGAGAAAGAAACCCTCGCCCGAATGGGGTTTCCGGTCCCGGCCTTCCACCCTGTTCAAACTCCGGCCGATCTGCAAACAGGCCTCCGCCGCCTGGGCCTGTCGGCCGTGCTAAAGACGGCTACCGGGGGCTACGATGGGAAGGGACAGGTGCTGATTCGTACTGCCGCTGATGCGCACCGTGCCTATGAGGCCCTGAGCCCTGAAAGCGAGATGCTAATCCTGGAGCAGTACGTCCAATTTAGCAAGGAACTCTCCGTCGTCTGTGCCCGGGATGTCTTTGGCAGTATCGCCTGCTATCCGGCGGTGGAAAACATTCACCGCAACGGAATACTGGACGTCACCATTGCGCCGGCCCGCGTGTCCGGCGAGGTGGCCACTGCGGCCCGGAAGCTCGTTTCTGCCATCATGGAGCAACTGGACGTAGTGGGGGTGCTGGCCGTGGAGCTGTTCCTGACCGGGGACGGACGCCTGCTGGTCAACGAGGTGGCCCCCCGGCCGCACAACTCCGGCCACTACACGTTGGACGCCTGCGTCACCTCCCAGTTCGAGCAACTCCTTCGGGCGGTTTGCCACCTGCCCCTGGGGGCGCCGGAACTGTTCACTCCGGCCGTGATGGTCAACTTGCTGGGCGACGTCTGGGAACAGACGGGTGGCCGGCCGGACTTTGCGCTGTCCCTGGCAGAAGCGGGGGTCAAACTGCACCTGTATGGCAAGGCAGTGGCACACCCTGGGCGAAAGATGGGACACTTGTGTGCGGTGGCTCCCACCGTTGAGGTGGCCCTGGAGAGGGCTCTTTCCGCTCGAAACCGAATCATGGAGGATAGATCAAGATCATGTTTGCAGCATCATCGCTCTTAGTCGGCAATCTATTGTCCCCAATGGTCCTCTTTTTCGCCCTCGGTGCGGTGGCGGTGCTGGTGAAATCAGACCTGGCCGTGCCGCGGGAAGTGACCACCGGGCTCGCCCTCTACCTGATGATGGCCATCGGCTTTCACGGCGGCGCCCAGTTGGCCTCTGCGGGTTTGTCTCCCGAGGTTATCAAAACCGTTCTGAGTGGCGCTGCCCTCGGATTTGTGTTGCCGGGTCTTGCTTTCCTGATCTTGACCCGGATCGGACGGTTGGACCCAGTTAACGCCGGTGCTATTGCTGCCCATTATGGGTCGATCAGTGCCGTCACCTTCGCTACCGCCAGCAGCTTCCTATCGCACCTGAGCATCCCGTACCACGGCTTCATGGTGGCTGTGATGGCGCTCATGGAAGGACCGGGGACCGTCGTCGGGATCTTGCTGGCTCGTGCTTACGCTCCTGTCGGAGAGGGAGAGAACTTCAACGGCAACGGATCTCTCGGGTCGCTCTTGAAGGAGACGATCCTCGGCGGTAGCGTCCTTCTCCTCCTGGGGAGCTTTACCATCGGCGCCGTCACCGGCGAGAAGGGGATGGGGCTACTCAAACCCTTTGTGGTGGACCTCTTCCCTGGGGCGCTGTCTCTCTTTCTGCTGGACATGGGGCTGACGGCAGCGCGGCGTCTCAACGAGTTCCTTCGCCTGGGCAAGTTCCTCACAGGTTTTGCTATCATCATGCCCCTCGTCGGCGGGAGCCTTGGAGTGCTCACCAGCCGCCTGATCGGGCTTAGCATCGGGGACGCGACGCTTCTGGCCGTCCTGGCCGCCAGCGCTTCCTATATTGCGGCCCCAGCAGCGGTTCGCCTTGCCTTGCCGCGGGCGAACCCGTCACTCTCCATCACGCTTGTGCTGGGGGTCACCTTTCCGTTCAACATCCTGATCGGAATACCGCTTTACTATACGTTGGCCCGAGCGTTGATCAGATTCTAATATAGGGGGTGAATGAGCTTTGGCAGAGAACGCGGCGATCAAACGGGTCGAAATCATCATCGAGGCTCTGGAGTCGCAGAAGGCGCTGGCCCTGATCGAAGGCGCCGGCGCTACTGGCTATACCGTGATTCCCCATGTCTACGGCAAAGGCCACCGGGGCATCCGGACGGAGCTCGGGTTTTCGGATGTCCTCAAGAATGTGATGATCATCGTGATTTCCAGGGAGAGCGTGGCGGAGCAGATCGCCCGAGATGTGGGGCGGCTCTTTGAGCGCTGTGCTGGCTTACTGACCGTTACGGCGGTGGAGAGTTGCTACGGCTGTAACGAGTGAATCTATCGTGTAGCATCAGAGAGTACTGTGACCCAGCCGCCCACCGGCGTAACCCGGTGGGCGGCTGGCGCGCGCAGGGCGGCTAGTGCGCCCCGGGCCGGGATGGCGTGGAGATCTGGCTGAGCGCATCCCCCGCCTCGTTGATGTGGATGTCGACGGTCGCCAGGTCACCCAGGGCGACGATCCCCACGAGGTGGTCATTCTCCACCACCGGCAGGCGGCGAATCTGGCGCTGGGCCATCAGGTCGGCGGCGACGTGGGCATCCATATCAGGCGAGGCCGTCACGACCGACTTGGTCATGCACTGCTCGACCTTCGCAGTGCCATCCTGCCACTTGGCCACGGCCCGCAAGACGATGTCACGATCCGTCACGATTCCGATCACCCGCTGATCCTTGACCACAGGCACGGCACCACAGTTCAGTTCCGCCATGATCCGGGCCGCGTCAGCCACAGGGGCGTCCGGAGCGCAGGTCCGGACCTCTCGGGTCATCAATTCATGCAGCTTCATTTGGCTCCACCTCCGCATCATCCATCCGCCATAGCGTTGGCCGCGCGCATTTGCGTTATACCCGGACGGCCCGTTGGCAAATCCTATTTACAACCCGCTGGCTTTGCGGTAAACTCCGGGAGGAATTGGTTATGGTCCTGCCACTCCGTGACAGCGTGCGGACGCACAAGACTCCCTGGGTTACCTATGCACTCATCGCCACCAACCTGGCGGTCTTTGCAGCGGAGGTAGCAGGGGGGCCGGCGGTGTATCGGCTACTGTCCATGTTCGCGGTCATCCCCGTGCGGATCCTCAACCCGCACGTCTGGATTCTGACCTTTGGCTGGCCCCTGGTCACGCTCCTCACCAGTACGTTCTTGCACGGCTCCTGGACCCACGTGATTGGCAACATGCTCTATCTTTGGGTCTTTGGGGACAACATTGAAGACAGGCTCGGCCGGGTCCGTTTCTTTCTCTTCTATGTCCTGTGCGGCGTCCTGGCCAACGTGGCGCACGTGCTGGCTAACCCGACCTCCCGGGTCCCTACCATCGGGGCATCGGGGGCGGTGGCGGGGGTGCTGGGTGCCTACATCCTCAGCTATCCCAGGGCGCGGGTGCTTACGCTGGTCCCTGTCGGCCTCATCGTGCCGGCGTTCCGAGTGCCGGCCTGGGCCTATTTAGGCCTCTGGTTTGTCCTTCAGTTGGTCAGCGGCCTCGCCCAGATCTGGGCGCAGGAACTGACCCAGACCGTGGCCTTCTGGGCCCATATCAGCGGATTTCTCACAGGCATCGCACTGGTGCGGCTGCTGTCCGGGAGGTGAAGACCCTTGCGCATCGCCGGCCTCGACGTAGGGGATAAGACAATCGGCGTGGCCCTCAGCGACGAGCTGGGGTGGACGGCGCAGGGCTTGGAGGTCATCCGGCGCAAGTCGGCGGCACACGACTTCGCCCGCCTTGCTGAAATTGCCAAACAGTACGGGGTCCAGAGCTGGGTCGTCGGCATGCCGCGGAACATGAACGGCACATACGGCCCTCGGGCTGATCTGACACGGACCTTTATGGCGCTCCTGACCGAGCGGCTGGGGCTGCCGGTCGAGTCCTGGGACGAGCGTCTGACCACCGTTGCCGCCGAACGCTTGCTGCTTGAGGCCGACGTCAGCCGAGCCAAGCGGCGGCAAGTCATCGACAAGATGGCCGCTGCCGTTATTCTCCAGGGATTTCTGGATGCACGCTCCCGCAAGGGGCTCTGATCCATGAGCCATAAAGGTTTAGGTTGAAATGTCCCTGGTTTGACAGGGGTATGAGCCTCCAGTAAAATGGGGGTATCTTGTGAATCGAGGTGGTCCAGGTGGCGGAGCACGAGGGTCATGATCACGATCACGATCATGAGCATGAAGATGAGGAAGTAATCGTACTAACTGACGAGGACGGTAACGAGCACGAGTTCACGATCGTCCAGGTCATCAAGGTTGACGAGAAGGATTACGCGATCCTCCTGCCGCTGCATGGCGAAGAGGAGAGCGAAGAGGCTGTCATCCTTCGCATTGATTCGGAGAACGGCGAAGACGTGCTGGTTGAGATCGAGGACGAAGAAGAGTTCGAGCGGGTCGCCGAGGCCTGGGAAGAACTCCTCGACGAAGAAGACTTCGACGAGCAGGACGAAAAGTAACGTACAAGGAGCCCGCTCGGAAGGGCTCCTTTGTCGCGTGTAGAAGTTGTGGCGAGTACCTGGTCCAGGACGAAAGCGAGGTTGCCGGTCGTGTCGCGTCGCATTCGCAGATCCATCGCTAGCCTCCTCGCCGTCCTCGCACTGCTCGCCCTGGCCGCCCTGGGGGTTCAGGCATGGGTGGATGACAAGCTGCTGGCCGCAGGCCCCGCCGCCGGTACATTACCACAGGTTGTTGAGATTCCGCCAGGGTCCTCTACGAAGGATGTCGCGAATATCCTGAAGGGCCGTAACCTGATCAGGGATCCGGCGGTGTTTGGCTATTACGCACGCTACCGCAAGCTGGATTCCCAGCTCAAGGGCGGCACCTATGAACTCTCAGCGGCCATGACGCCGGAGCAGATCCTGACGATCCTGGCGACGGGACAGGTGCTCGTTCGCCGGTTCACCATCCCCGAAGGGTGGACCGTCGCGCAGATGGCCGATGGCCTGGCCGCCAAGGGCGTGGTGGATAAGCAGTCCTTTCTGAAGGCGGCTGCGGCGAGCAACCGCGCGGACCGGTACCTGCCGGACCGTAAGGAGGTTCCGCTGGCGCAACCGCTGGAAGGTTATCTCTTCCCGAGCACCTATGACTACAAGCCCGGGATCTCTGCCGACGAGATCGTGGAGCTGATGACCGCCCGGTTCGTTCAGGTCTGGACACCGAAACTGCTGCGCCGGGCCGAGGAGCTAAAGCTCACCGTCCATCAGGTTGTGACCCTGGCCTCGATTATCGAGCGGGAAGCCACGGTGCCGCGGGAGCGGGCGATCATCTCGGGCGTCTATCAGAACCGGCTGCGGATTGGGATGAAGCTCGACGCCTACCCGACGGTGCAGTACGCCCTGCACAAGCCGCCGGAGGAGGAGCTGAAGGCCAAGGACATGGAGGTCGACTCGCCGTACAATACCTATCGCCGGGCCGGGCTTCCGCCGGGACCGATCGCGGCGCCGGGGGAACTCGCCATCGAGGCGGCGCTCTACCCGGACAAGCACGACTTCTGGTACTTTGTGGCCAAGGGGGACGGCAGCGGTGAGCACTACTTCGCTCGCACGCTGGATGAGCAGGCGGCCAATATCGCCAAATCGAACGCGAACCTGGCGGCTCAGGCGAAGCAGTAGCCGCTGACGTATAAGCGAAGGCCGTTTGGGGTACCCTTCCCCTGGGGGTGGGAATCCGATGCGGGTAACGATAGGACGCCGGGCCCTATGGCTCGGCGTCCTTTATCTGTGCATTTTGCTGGCGTTAGGCTGGCGGCTTTACACCGTACAGGTGGTCAAGGGTGAACTGTACGCCCGGGCTGCGCACCGTCAGCGGACGCTGTCGCTGCCGGTGGCCAGCCGGCGCGGCGAGATCCTGGACCGGTCTGGCCATCCGCTCTCGGACCCGCAGCCCGGGTGGGGGGTAGCGGCCTTCCCGCCGCTGGTGGCGGACAGGGAGGGGGAGACCCGGGCCGTCGCAGCGCTTTTGCGCATGTCCGAGGCTGAAGTGGCGGCGCGGTTGCGGGCCGGGTTGGCGCCATCGTGGATCGCGACCGAGGTGGGTGGGGCCTTGGCCGAGCGCATCCGGCAGGCGGGCCTGCCCGGGATTGTGACCGGACCGCTCCAGACCCGGTACGGACCGGGGTCGCTGGCGCACCATCTGGTGGGGTACATCAACGGGCAAGGGGGCCAATTGGGGCTGGAGCGGGCGTTTGAGCGGGAACTGACCGGCGACGCCGTGCCATCCCTGGTGGCCTACCTGGACGGGCATGGGGCACCCCTGGCCGGTCTCGGCGTCCGGGTGGCGGTGCCAGCGGTCGGTAAACAGCCCTATAGTGTTTTCACCACCGTAGACGGCCGGGTGCAGCGGGCGGTGGAACGGGTGTTGGACGCCCATCGCATGGCTGACGGGAGCCCGCTGCGGGCCGCCGTGGTGGTCATGGACCCGTACGCCGGCGACATCTTGGCCCTGGCCTCCCGTCCGGACTTTGATCAAATGCGTGACCCGGGTGAACGGGCGGACCGGGGCGACGCCTTCCTCCTGAACCGGGCCGTGGCCGCCTTTGAGCCCGGGTCGGTCTTCAAGGCGGTGATTGCGGCAGCCGCATTGGAGGGCGGGTATGTCCAATTGGATAACAAATTTTACTGCGATGGGTACTACCGCGTGGGTGGGCAGGAATTCAAGGACGCCGGTGGGGTCTCGCACGGGTGGTTGACATTCCGTGAGGCCATCGCCAAGTCGTGCAACGTCACCTTTGCGCGGGTGGGGTATGAGAAGCTGGGAGCGCAGCGGATCGAGGAGGCGGCGCGGCGGTTTGGCTTCGGGGGCAGCACCGGGGCCGGCCTTCCCGAGGAGCAGGCCGGGTTGATTCCCCAGTTGGAATATGGTGGTCAGGTGGCGCAGGCTGCCTTCGGCCAGGGGATCATGGTTACGCCCCTGCAGATCGCCCGGGCGTACGCCGCGGTGGCCAACGGGGGAGTGTTGCCGCCGGTGCGGCTGGTAACGGCCATCAAAAACCCTGCCGGCAAGGTCATGGCGCGACCGCCGGCAGGGGAGTCGGTGCGGGTGATCTCGGCTGAGACGGCCGGGGCGTTGCAGCAGGCCCTGGTAGCCGTTACGGATCCACGCGGCAGCGGCACGGGCAAGCAGGCCTGGGTGGATGCGGTGGGCTCCGCCGGCAAGACCGGGTCGGCCGAGGGGACCGAGAACGGGCATGCCACCGTGCATGCCTGGTTCGCCGGGTACCTGCCCGCCTCCGCACCCCGCTATGTGATCGCCGTGCTGGTGCAGGGCGGCGGGTACGGCGGCGAGGTGGCGGCGCCGATCTTCCGGGAGGTGGGGGAGGCTCTGACTACAGGAGGGTATTGATCAGCCCACCGTCAACGCAGAGCGTCGTGCCGGTGACGTAGGAGGCGCTGGCACCCGCAAGGAAGAGTACGCCGGCGGCAAACTCAGCGGCGTCGCCATAGCGGCCCGTGGGAATGCGGCCGGCCGACTCGGCCTTGACGGTTTCGACGGATTTGCCGCTGGTCTTGGCCACCACGCCGTCCAGGAAATCGACCCGCTCCGTCTGGATCCGGCCGGGGGCCACGCAGTTGACCGTGATCTGATCCTTGGCCACCTGGGCCGACAGGGTCTTCATGAGGCCGGTGACCCCGGCCCGCAGTGAGTTGGAGAGCAACAGGTTGATGATCGGCTGTTTGACCCCTCCGGACGTGAGGTAGATGATCCGCCCACCGCCTCGTGCCTGCATGGATGGGATGACTGCCCGCGAGAGGCGGACGGCGGACATGAGCAGGTTCTCAAAGGCGCCCTGCCAGGCGGCGTCATCGAGGTTCATGAACAGGCCGGCCGGCGGACCGCCCGTGTTGCTCACCAGGATGTCCACGCCGCCGTAAGTCTCCAGTGTTGCCTTCACGACCCGCTCCACATCCGCGGCGCGGCTGACGTCGGCCGTGAGGGCCAGGACCTGGCGGCCGGTCTCCTGCCGGATGGCGACGGCGGCGGCTTCCACGGAATCGCGATCACGGCTGCAAATGGCCAGGTCACAGCCCTCTTTGGCCAGGCTCAGCGCCGAAGCGCGCCCCAGCCCCTTGCTGGCGGCGGTCACCAGTGCGATCTTGCCCTTCAAACCGGAGTCCATCAGCTATTCCCCCAAAGTTCAGGTTAAACGAAACCCGTGGCCTCCGCACGAGGTCACGGGCGCTCACGGACTGCAATGAGGTTACGGGCGGCCTGCAACGCCGCCAGCTTCTGCGAGAGGATCTCCACTTCGCTCTCCAGGGAGGCGAGCGAGCGCTCGGTGCTGACCAGGACTTCCTTGAGGGAGGCCAGTTCCACCTGGATGGCCTTCTGGTGCTCAGGAGCGAGCACGGACAGGGAGGCGATGGTCGCCTCCAGGCTGCGCCGGTTGGCCAGGAGAATCTCCAGTTCGGTCTTCTTGCCGATCAGGGTCTGCTCGGCCTCGGTGATGCGCTGTGCAATGAAGCTGCTGGCGTCGAAGAACTGAATATCGGGCATAAGACCCTCCCGAGAGCATCTGTTTACGATACGCCTCCTATTGTACAATGATCGCTGGTTATGGTCCACAGCGAGCGGCCTTGCGTCGGGTTTGTTACAAATGGAAGCATTCGCAGGATTGATTCTGGACGCTGAATGTAGTAATATGATGTCTCGCCAGCAGTCTTCATGGCGGTGTAGCTCAGTTGGTCAGAGCATACGGTTCATACCCGTAGTGTCGGTGGTTCAAATCCACCCACCGCTACCAGGATTCTGGCCCGGTAGCTCAGTTGGTAGAGCAGCGGACTGAAAATCCGCGTGTCGCCAGTTCGACTCTGGCCTGGGCCACCACAAAGGCCGGAAGGGGAACTCCCCTTCCTGCCGTCATACGGGGCTATAGCTCAGCTGGGAGAGCGCTTGAATGGCATTCAAGAGGTCAGGGGTTCGATCCCCCTTAGCTCCACCAGTCCGCTAGTGGCTCGGCGGCAATGCGTCAGATCCGGAAGGAAGCAGCGCCCCGTCGAGTCGCTAGGTGGACGCTTTGGGCGTCAGGGGTTCGATCCTTCTACCGTACACCAGGGAGAGCAGACAGGCCAAGCCTTTGCAGGTTTGGTCTGTTTTTTTGTGATCCCATCCCTTGGGCAGGGACGGAAACCGGACATCCACTGGCCCACCATGTTAGCTCCCTCGACCGCGGTTGCCTCGTCAGGCTTCTGGCTTGCAAGCATGGCAGGAACCGCTGTGGTGGTCGGATTCGCGCTCAGAACAGGTGCAGGACACCTACAAGTGGCGGATCTGGCCCTGCTTGGTGCCGTCCTGGCGGCCGCCCTGGGGTACGCTGAGGGTGGGCAGGTGATTAGCTGGGCGCTGACCCTTGCGGCCCCTTTCCTGGTGCTACCTATGGTCCTGATGGTTCGGCAGCATGGCCTCTCCGGTTCATTCAGCGCCTGGCTGTCCTTTGGGTATTTGGGGGTCGTCAGCCAGTTTCTGGGCTTCTTTGCCTGGTACAGAGGGTTGGCGCTGGGTGGCATGGCCCGGGTAAGTCAGCTCCAGCTACTCCAGCCTTTTCTCACCATTGTGGCCTCGGGCCTTCTGCTGGGTGAGCAGATCACGCTCACTACTTTCGGGGTCGCCCTCGTGGTAGTCGCGACCGTGGCGTTGGGGCGGAAAGCACCGGTGGTGGGGCCGGCGACTGGTCCGGCGGGTTCGCCTGCCCGGACAGATAGTCCACCACCCGGACCCGCTGTAGCCGCAAGACTAGCCCCTGTGTGCATAGACGAGGGTTACCGAGGGGGATCGGTGCGAGTACCTCCCGCTCCAGGCCGTAGAGTAGCGAGGCGATCCCGGTCGTGCGGTATCCGGTGA
>DAHVXO010000035.1 GCA_027356675.1 Symbiobacteriaceae bacterium
AGCGTGATCGCCTTGCTCAGGGAGAGCACCAGTCCGTACCCCGGCCAGTGGGCCAGTCCAAAGACCAGGGCGCTGGCGAGGATGCAGCCCCAGGCGGGGAGCCCCAGTTGCTCCAGCCGGGTGATGAGGTAGCCCCGGAAGAGCATCTCCTCCGCGAAGCCCACGAGAATTACCAGGGCCAGCATGCCCAGGAAGAAGGAACCTGGCGCATATTTGCCTAATGACGAAAACAATCGACCGGCACCGCTGTTTGCAACCGTTTCGTCTTTCAGTACCCCGGTGGTCAACAGGGCAATACCGGTTACAACGCTACCGACGTAGTGGAAGGCAACGATCCCGGCGGCGATCCCGGCGTCAAAGCCCTTCCAGGTGGTCCCGAGACCGAGAGACCGGATGCCGCCCCCGTCAGCGTACGCGAAGAAGAGCGCCACCATCAGGATCCCGACCTGCCCGAACCCGGTGGCGATCAGGGGCGCGACGTGGAGCACCCGGCCCAGGAGGCTGATCCCGAGGGGGAGGACAATGAAGGCCGCCACCATGGCGCCGAGCCAGATGAGGATACGGAGCCGGCGGTTGCCAGGGAGGGGGAGGACTGACATGGCGGTACCTCCGATCATGGTGCGTGGCCTGACCCAGGTTATTTCGGTGCCAGTTTCGCAAATCCTGTGGCGGTTGCTGCCAATTGGCGTCGCAGGCAGGAGCAGCTCATTGATGAAGGATAGATCCGCACAGAGGAGAGAGAGACGTGCCCGCCCGAGTCGCCTGTCCATTCTGTGGTGCCCTGGTCTCCCACGAGGCCCGGTACTGTCACCACTGCGGTACTCCACTTTCACATACAGACACGACGCCGCTTTCACGCCGCGGGGCGAAAGCGCCCCGGCGGATCGCAGTATGGGCGTTTTTTGCCATTCTGCTCGTTGTCTTCGGCACCAGCATGCTTGGTGGCTTCCGGTATCGGGCAGCCCGGTGGCCCTGGATGCCGGCCTTGGCTGCCCTGGGTCCCACGGGACCCGGCGCCGGTCTGGGCAGTGACGGCCCAGGCACTGATCCGGCCGGCGGGACTGGTATGCGGCCACCTGGCATCGGAGGTGGAGGCGCCTCAACCAGTGACTACCTCAAGGCTGTGGTTACCGTGCAGACGCGCGGTAGCGACGGCAATCGCTTCGGGTCCGGCTTCTTGATCGATCATGCCGGCCATGTGGTCACGGCGGCCCACGTCGTGGGCGAGAGCACGTGCCTGGCCGTGGTGGACGATAACGGCGGATGGCACGAGGCTACCGTCGTCGCCCGGGATAAGACCCTTGATGTGGCGGTGCTGAACGTACCTACCCTGCGCAACTGGCCGGCTTATCTGGAGCTGGGCGAGTCGCGGCGGCTGACGCCGGGTGCGTCAGTCTTCCTCCTGGGCAGTCCGGCCGGCACGAATCGCTCCACCCTGGTCACCGCGACCTTCAGCCGGGTGACCGACAAGCGTATCGATGACCATCCGTTCAAGGATGTGCTGGAGGTCAGCGGTGCGACAGTGGTGAGCGGCGCCAGCGGCGGGCCGCTGGTGGACATGACCACCGGCCGGGTGGTCGGGGTCGTCACGGCAGGGTCGGGTGAGGCCACCCGGTTCGCCTGGGCGGTGCAGACAGACCTGGTAACCGATCTGATCAAGCAAGGCGTCAGCCAACCGAGCGCCGGGGCCTGCCCGTCGAGTACGCTGGACCGGACGGTCCGGGCCATCCTGGCCACGGTCACCCCGCTCTCCGGGAGCCGCGGCATCTGGGGCGCCGACCTGGCGGATGGGGCGGAGCTTGCCCTGCGTGACCGGGAGACGGATCTGCGCCGGGTGGGATATGAGGTCTCCCTCAAAAAATATGATGATGAGGGGAACCCGGTGGTCGCCGCTGGTCACGCACGCACACTGGATTATGATCCCGAGGTCATCGGGGTGGTGGGCAGCCTCGACGGACCGACCACGATAGCCCTGGCCGGTGGGTTGAAATCCAGCGGTCTGGCTATGGTGGTGCCTGCCTCTGGGGCTGAGGAGTTGACGGAGCAGGGGTGGACGAACCTGAACCGCCTGGTGGCCACCACCCGGCGGCGGGACCAGGCAGCCGCCCGGTTTATCCAGGAGCGGATGAACCCTGGTGCGGTCTACCTGGTAAGCGATGGCTCGCCGGAAGGGGTCCAGCAGGCGAGCATCTTCGAGGTGGCGGCGCGGTTGCTATCGCTTCCCGTGGTAGACCGGGCGACCATCTCAGCATCCGCAGACTTCGCTGACCTTCAGCAGAAGATCGGGGCGACCAAGGCGGACGTGGTCTACTACGCCGGTAAGAGCGACACGGCGGTGAAGCTGATACCGGGCCTCCGCCACAGTGGGTTGACCCTGCCCATCGTGGGCGGCGAGGCCTTTGCTGACCCGCGGTTTGCCGCGCTCCCAGATCCGGTGGTGAACGGCGTCTACTTCACACAGTTGACAGCGCAGACTAGCGAGCGGTTCAGCCGCCACTTCGAGAGCGTTTTGGGCAAGCCCGCCGTCGGGGATGCCGCGTACGGCTACGATGCCGCCCGGGTCATCCTCGATGCACTGATCCAGTATGGCACGGCCAATCCGGGGCGGCTACCGACTCGGGCCGAGCTTGCGGCCCTGGTGCGGTCGACCAAGGGCTATCCCGGGGATGGTACCATGATCACCTTCGACAGCCGGGGCGAGAACATCACGGCTGAGGTCTTCGTGTTTGGCTGGTTCGGTGGGCAGAAGGAGCTGCGGGGGTCCATTCAGTGAGCGAGTCTGCAGGTCCGGGCCCGAAATAGTGCGGTGACCCAAATTAGACTGGGCCACAGGCTGGAGGTTATCCATAGCTTGCGGCCCAGTCTTATGTGCTTCTGCTGTTGATGTGCGGAATACGGGCTTAGACAGAATGATCCGAGCGTGCAACCGACTGGCGACGCAAGAGACCCAGGAGGACGGTAGCCATGGACAGTTCAACGACGCGGGCGAGTACATCCGGCAGGCTAATCTCCTCGACCATCCAATGAGCACCCATGGGCAACCCAAAGGTTCGGGATTCGACCCAAAGGGCGAGTAACGCGACTGTCGATGCAACCATAGCAATATACAGGGGCTTGCTGGGCTTCCAAAGCAGCCATACGGCAGCGAGAATCTGCAGAAGACCGACGATGATGAAGAAATAACCGGAGGGTGGGTACTCTTCCAAGTGCTCAGGCACCACATACAGATGGATACCGGCCGCGGCCAGGCTCAAAATGGCAATAACCCACTGGGCTTTCGTAATACGCATTCGGGGCACCTCCCATCAAGGTCAAACAACGCGATCAACCGGGGATCTGAAGACCAATATAGCATTTATTATATCAAAATCTATCGGCTCTGAAAACAATTCCTGAAAGGACTTTTGTCATCATATGGACGTGGCCGAGGCGATGCCGGGCTTCATCGTGGGGCGGGTGCTCCTTTATGTCGTTATGTCTTTATCATTATGTAACAACGTGCTATAGTTGGAGCGAGTTCCACCGTGCGGAGGAGGTGGCATCGCTGGTTGAGGTCGAATTCGACCGTGCCGTTGTCGATGAGAATCAACTCATCGTCCGGTGCCAGACCGGGGACCGCGACGCCTTCGAAGAACTCTTCTACCTGTATCGCGAAGACGTCTTCCGCTTCTCCTACCTCGTCGTCCGCGATGCTGTCCTCGCACAAGATGTAGTCCAAGAGGCTTTCCTCAAGGTCTTCCGGTCTAGCGACAAGTTCCAGTTTCGCTCCAGCTTCAAGTCCTGGTTGTATCGGATCGTTGTCAACGAGGCCATCACCATCCTCCGGCGGCGAAAGCTGAAGGAGGACCTTGACCCGGCACCGGATGCCGGCAAGGGTCAGGACGCCCGCAACCGCGCGCGGGACTCGCAGCCTGAGGAGGCGGCCCTTCAGAGCGAGGAGCGGGACATGGTGCACTGGGCCATTGGCCAGTTGGATCCCATCCACCGCAGCGTTGTCGTCCTCAAGTACTATCACGATTTCTCCGACTCGGAGATCGCTACCGTGGTGGGATGCCCGCTCGGGACAGTGAAGTCCCGGCTGCATAGAGCCCGGGAACTCCTGCGCCATGAACTATCTCGGGTTCGGACTCGTCCAATTGGTGACGCGAACCTACTCCGTTTGGCCTACCGCAACCTTGAAGAGATTTTTCTGTAACTGCCCGAGGAGTGACACGGATGGGTCCCCATGAACAGAGGTTGCGGGCAGCGCTTCGCCAGGAAGCGAATGCGGTGCAGATCCCCCAAGATATGTGGGCCAATATCAGCCAGCGCCTTGAACCGGCGCCGCACAGCGGTGCGGCTGCCCGGTCAGGCATGCGTGCCCGCCGCGACTGGTGGCGGGGGGGCTTTGCGTTGGCCGTAGCGGCCGGCGTCTTCTGGCTCTCCGTGCTTCCGACAGGCCACCAGGCGGATCGGAGCTTCAGCGCACCGCGGGGTGTGCAGGGCCGCCCAGCAGTGTTGGCCCAAGCAGCCGACTCGGATCTGTTGGCAGAACCCCGGTCAATCCCGGTTGAGCGTCCGGCATCACAGAGCCGGCACACCGCCTGGAATCGCTTCGCCGCCCAGGATGCCAAGCCCAGATTCAACCTTCCCCTCCAATAAAGCGGGCCCCGCCACTACGGTGGGGCTTTTGTGATAGAATTAGGCCCGAGGTGAGGGCTTTGGAGCTAGAAGAGCAACTGAAACTGCTTCCCGACCGGCCGGGCTGCTACCTGTACAAGGATGCGGAGGGCCGTATTCTCTATGTCGGCAAGGCCCGTAACCTGAAGAACCGGGTGCGCCAGTACTTTCAGTCCAGCCGCAACCTGACGGCCAAAGTCCTGGCCCTGGTCGGCCAGATTGAGAACATTGAGCACATCGTCACTGATAGTGAAGTCGAGGCGCTCATTCTCGAATCGAACCTGATCAAGAAGCATCGGCCGAAGTACAACATCCGCCTTCGGGATGACAAGCAGTACCCCTACCTGCGTCTGACCCTGGGGGACCGGTGGCCCCGGCTGCTGGTCGCCCGCAGCATGCGCAAGGACGGGTCCCGGTACTTCGGACCATACACCAGCACGACGCCCATGTGGGAAACCATGAAGCTGGCCCGCCGGCTCTTTCCGATCCGCACCTGCAACGATCCGACCAAGCATCCCCGGGCATGCCTG
Source organism: Symbiobacteriaceae bacterium (assembly GCA_027356675.1). The sequence continues at coordinate 5,190 of DAHVXO010000035.1, forward strand.
CAGTATCACATCGGGCGATGCCTGGGCCCGTGCCTGGCCGACTTTGATAAGCAGGCCGAGTACAGCCAGACGGTCAAGGATCTCGGATCGTTCCTCGAGGGCCGCAGCGATGAGGTGGCGCAACGGATTCGCAGCCGGATGGAGGCGGCCGCCGAGAACTTGGAGTTCGAGCGGGCGGCCGAGCTGCGGGACCAGTTGATCGCCATCGATAAGGTCACGGAAAAGCAAAAGATCATCTCCAAGGAGATGGTCGATCTGGATGCGATCGCCTTCGCCCGGGGCCACGACGAGGCCTGCGTGCAAGTGTTTTTCGTCCGGCAGGGCAAGCTGGTGGGCCGGGATCAGTTCATCATGTCCGGGGCGGAGGAGTTGACGCCGTCGGAGATCCTGGCGGCCTTCATCGAGCAGTACTACACCGCTACGACGTTCGTACCGCGGGAGATCCTCGTCAGCGATGACGTGGCGGAGGCCGCGGTGCTGGAGGAGTGGCTCTCGGGCAAGCGGGGCACCAAGGTCACGCTGCGCAAGCCCCAGCGGGGGGAGAAGCGCGATCTGGTCGACATGGTCGCTCAGAACGCTCGCGAGGGCATGGCCGAGCGGCACAAGGAGCGGGAGCAGGAACTGGCGGCCACCGAAGGCGCCATGCGGGAGCTGCAGGCCGAGTTGGGGCTGGCGCAGTTGCCGTACCGCATCGAATGCTTCGACATCTCGCATACCCAGGGGTCCGAAGTGGTTGCTTCCATGGTCGTCTTCGAGGGGGGAAAACCCAACAAGGCCGACTACCGTCGGTTCAAGATCAATGTCGACAAGAACAACGACTTCGTTAACATGGCGGAGGCGGTGACCCGGCGGTTCAAGCGCGGGCTGCTGGAGCGGGCGGCGCTGTCCGAGGGGCGGGTCAAGGACCTGGCGGAGGGGCCCCTAGCGGCCGAGGGTCTGGCCCCGTATGGCGAGGTGATCATGCCCGGGGAGGCGCCCAAGTTCGCCGTCTTCCCGGACCTGCTGATCATCGACGGCGGCAAAGGGCAGTTGGCCTATGCCCGAGACGCGCTGCGCCGCCTTGGCGTCGAGCACATTGCCACATTCGGGCTCGCCAAGGAAGAGGAACTGCTCTGCCAGGAGGGCCGGGAGGGCTGGATCACCCTGCCCCGCGGCTCGCAGGGGCTGTTCTTGCTCCAGCGGGTCCGGGACGAGGCGCACCGGTTCGCCATCACGTATCATCGCAAGCTCCACCGCAAGGCGGCGACGCACTCCCGGCTCGATGACGTGCCGGGGATCGGACCGAAGCGCAAGCAAGCGCTGCTCAAGGAGTTTGGGTCGCTCAAGCGCATCCGCGATGCATCCGTGGACGACCTGGCAGCCGTCCGGGGCATGAACCGAGAGGCGGCCATGCGGGTGTTGGAGCATTTGGGCGGGCAGGTGGAAATCTGAGGCGGGAGGTTCCCTCTATGAAGAAAGTAGTCTCCGTTCTAGTGATGGCCGTGCTCCTGACCCTGGCAGCGGCGGCGGGGCCTGAAACCGTCCGTGCCGAAACGCCACCGGCGATTCTGCTCGACGGGTTGCCCCTCTCGTTCCCGGTGCCGCCCACGATCATCCAGGATCGTACGATGGTGCCATTTCGGGCCATCGCTGAAGCCCTGGGTGTGACCGTGACCTGGCAGGCGGAAACCCGCAGCATCGACGCCCGTGGCGCTGACGCCGAGGTCCACCTGACCATCAATGACAAGACGGCGCTGATCAACGGTTTCCCCGGCCCCCTGGACGTGCCGCCATTGATCGTGAACGATCGCACCCTGGTACCGCTCCGCTTCTTTAGCGAGGCATTCGGCGCCCGGGTCGGATGGGATGGGGCGACCCGCACCGTGACGGTGGTTTCGCCTGTGCGGACGATGCGGACGCTGGCCTTTTATGCCATTCGCAGTTTTCCGGAGCGGCAGCTCGTGAGCCGGTTTTCGAACGTTGCCTACGGGTGGGGTGTGCTGAAGCCCGATGGCAGGGTTGATCTGACCGGAGATACAGAGTACCGCTGGCCAGATCCGGCCGGCGATGTGACCGGCGAGCGGCTCCTGGCCGATGCGGCCCGGTCCGGCACCCGGCGCTATCTCATGCTTTACGCCACGGACGAGAAGGGCGACTACACCCGCCTGGTGCTGGACGCCACCCTGGTGGACCGGGCCGCTCGGGAGACGGCGGCCGCCGTGGCCACCAGGGGCTTCGACGGCGTGGTGTTGGATGTGGAGTATCTGGGTCAGACCGAGCAGGGAGCCGAACTGGAGCGGGTCCGGCAGGGGTTTACCCACCTGGTCCAGGCCGTGGCACAGCAGTTGCGGGCGGCCGGCAGGGAGACCATCATTTCCGTGCATCCGCTCAACGGGGCCTTCCACGGCTACGACTACGCCGCGCTGGCCCGTGAGGCCGATCTGCTGCAGGTGATGGCGCATGACTACATCGACCACCGGGTGGACCAGAGCCCCGAACCGGCCGACAAGGTGATCGAAGCGATCGACCTGGCGCTGGCGCAGGTGGGGCGCAACCGTATCCTGCTGGGAATCGTCGCCCCTTATGAGACGCCACAGTCATTGGCGCAGAAGGTCGGGCTGGCCAAGCGCTATGGGCTGGCAGGCATCTCGGTCTGGCGCCTCGGCACTGTGGGAGCGGACCGCATGGCCGCCCTGGAATTATTGGTCATCCCCCAAAAATAGACCTTCCCTGGGGAAACGCCGCATTGACACCAGACCGCTTTGCTATCAGGATTAAATCGATTGATGTCAAGCGAAGGAACGGATCAATTTCAATGCATAGGGCACTTGTATGGCTGTTGCTAGTGGGTCTCCTGTCCATGATGGCCTGCGCAGCGATCCCTCGCAAATCCATGATCCCGACTGCAACTGCAGCCATCACGGCCACTCCTTTGGAGAGCGCGTCGAATCCAGGGGCTCCCGCAGTGCTCCCCGAATCGGGTGCCCCGATCCCAGTCTCCGCTGCACGGCAAGGGCACTGGTATCCGCGCGGCATTGGTCTG
>DAHVXO010000044.1 GCA_027356675.1 Symbiobacteriaceae bacterium
AACTACAAGTTTGTATTCAGCCATCCGGATTACGGCGATGCCACCTGGGAGATCGCACTGTAATCGCGTTCCGCCATTGATAATGGGGGCCTCGCTTTTCGGCGAGGCCCCCATTTCTTGCGCGCGCCCACTACCGCCAGCTGACATCCAGCGAGTACGGCCCACTGCCTTCATAGGCCTGGACTTTCAAGAAGTACAGACCAGCCTTCCTGACCCGGAGGTTGATGGTCTCCTGGCGCCCGATGTCCTGTGAGATGGCCAGCTCATTGCCGGCGGCATCGTAGAGGTACAGGTCCAGGTCGTAGTACCGCTCCAACCTGTCCGTCATGAGCAGTGTCGCGGCCACCGCACGATTGAGATCCGTGACCTCGAACCGGTACCAGATCTCACCGCCCTCGGTGATGGTGCCCTTTCCCACTGAGTGGATGGGGTTGGCGGGGCCCAAGCCTGGCAGTCCCAGCACCCGCTGGACCGCCCGATACACGTTGATCCGGCCGAAGCCGTAGTCGTTGTCCTTCCCGGGGACGCCCCAGTCCTGGGCGGTGGCGAAGATGGCATCCTGCACATCGGCCACGGTGAGATACGGGTTGGACTCCAGTAGAAGCGCTGCCACGCCGGCGACGAACGGGGAGGCCATCGATGTGCCGCTGAAGGTTACGTACCGGTCCGCTGTGCCAGCCTGGGGCGCCGTGATACGGATACCCGGCGCGCATACATCCGGCTTGATCCGGCCATCGGCGGTCGGTCCCCGGCTGGAGAAGGGTGCCGGGCTCCAGCCATTTTCGCCCGGGTCGCGCAACGCGCATACGGTGATTGCTCTCGCAGCAGCAGCGGGCGAGCCGATGGTGTGGTTATCGGGACCGCTGTTGCCGGCTGCCACCACGGCGACGATCCCTGCCTCCACCGCTCCGTTGACGGCCCGGGAGAGGGCGTCTGCCCCATCGGAGGACCCGGAAGAGCCCAGGGAGAGGTTCATCACCTTGATGTTAAACTTCTCCTTGTGCGCGACCACCCACTCCACACCTGCGATGACCCGGGCGAAGCTGCCGGACCCATCATCGGACAGGACCTTTACACCGACCAGCGCGGCACCGGGAGCCACACCGGCGAGGTTGGGGTTGGCCACCCCGGCCCCGGCGGCGATGCCAGAGACGTGCGTGCCATGCCCGTTGTCGTCGTAGGGGTCGGGCTTGTCGCTGACAAAGTCCTTCCAACCGATGACCTTGCCCTTGAGATCCTTGTGGCCGGTGTTAATTCCCGTGTCAATGACCGCGATGACCGCGTCCTTCGTGCTATAGCGATCAGCGAAGCCATCGCCGTCGCCCGAAACGCCGAAGTCCTCCCGTGCCTTTACGGCGCCGGTCCACCGGGTTGCACCGTCGAGCATGGTGTAGACCTGCTCATCGGCGCCGATGCTCTCGACCTCCGGCAAGGCCTGCAGGCTCGCCAGCTGGTCCTTGGTGAGATTGGCGGAAAAGCCATAAAGCGCCTGGCGGTATTCATGGGTCATCCGAATACCGGAGAGCTTCCCTTTCATCGTCTCGGGATCGACCGACGTGACCACGACCACCGCCAGCGTGCCATCTGACGTGGCAGCGTCGGCGACCTGCGCCGCCAGATGCGCTGCCAGCTTCCCGCCGGGCGCCGTGGCCTGCTCCGTGACCGCCATGCCATGCATCGGCTTGGCTGAGGCGGCCTCGCTCGCCGGGCCGGCCGCGAAGGGCAGGGCGCCGCGGGCCATGACCTTCAGGGGCCCCTCCCCAACGGCCCGCCCATCCGGTCCGGCATAAGCCGAAGCGACGAGCAGTCCGGTGGCGGCCAACAGGGCCGTCGCGACTGCAACCAGTTTTCTGGTCACGGTACCATCCCTTCCTTTCTTCGGCGCAGAGCTGCCCTGGCCGTCCCAAAAGCCCTGCGCGACCCATGAGGGTGCGTGGGCGCACTGCCGTTACGTTGGGGATTCAATGAATTTTTCCAGAATCCTGCCATATTTACTTTATAATTCCTGTTCTCGTAGCGAAAACATGAAAGGGCCGGGTCCCGGCGTAGAACGCTAGAACCCGGCCGTCGTGCTTTGTGAAGGGCGTTACCGACCCTGCTGGAGCCGCTGGATCACGTCGGCGGTCAATTCCTTCCCCCGGGACAGCCGCTGGCGAATATTCGGGTCGAGATACGACTTGCGCATCCGGATCACCTTGGGCGTAACCTCCACCAGCTCGTCACCCGCGATCTGCTCGATGGCTTCCTCGAGGGTGAGCAGGTGGGGACGCTCGAGGCGGAGCGCCTCATCGGCGTTGGCGGAGCGAATGTTGGTCAGGTGCTTGGTCTTGCAGGCGTTGACGTCGATATCCTGCTCCCGGCTGTTCTCACCGATGACCTGGCCCATGTAGACCTCACCGCCGGGCTCGATGAAGAGAATGCCGCGCTCCTGCACCTGGTACAGGGCATACGTGGTGGTGGTGCCCGTCTCGGATGCGACCAGTGACCCGCGAGTCCGGCCGGCGATCTCCCCACGGAAGGGTCCGTAGCCGTGGAAGAGGTGGTGCATAATGCCGTAGCCCTTGGTCATGGTCAGGAAGTCGCCCCGGAAACCGATCAGGCCGCGGGCGGGAATCAGGAATTCCAGGCGCAGCTGACCGTTGCCGTTGTTGGTCATGTTGGTCATTTCGGCCTTGCGGTTGCCCAGCGCCTCCATCACAACGCCCATGTACTCCTCGGGCACGTCGATGATCAACTGTTCGATGGGTTCCAGCTTGGCGCCGTCGGCATCGTGATGATAGATGACCTGCGGCTTGGAGACGGCCAGTTCATACCCCTCGCGCCGCATCGTCTCAATAAGGATGGAAAGATGCAGCTCGCCACGGCCGGAGACCACGAAGGAGTCAGGCGACTCCGTGTCCTCCACCCGCAGGGCGACGTTCTTCTCCAGTTCCTTGTACAGCCGCGCCCGCAGGTGGCGGGAGGTGACGTACTTGCCCTCCCGGCCCACGAAGGGCGAGTCGTTGGTGCGGAAGGTCATCTGCAGGGTGGGCTCGTCCACCGTAATGGGCGGTAGGGCGATGGGCCGCTCCGGGTCAGTGATGGTCTCGCCGATGTTGACCGACTCCAGGCCGGTCATGGCGATGATGTCACCCACAGAGACCTCTTCGAAGGGCACACGCTTGAGGCCCTGGAAGCCGAAAAGCTGGGCCGCCCGGAACTTGGCCACAGTGCCGTCGAGCTTGGCGACTGCGACCTGCTGGCCAGCGCGCACCGTGCCCTGCCGGACCCGGGCGATGGCGACGCGCCCGACGAACTCATCGTAGTCGAGCGAAGTGACCATGGCCTGCAGGGGCGCTTCGGGGTCGCCCTCGGGGCAGGGGATGTGCTCGATAATCGTATCGAAGATGGGCGTCAGACTCGTGGCCTGCTCATCCATCTTGTACTTGGCGACGCCGGACCGGCTGGAGGCGTAAAGCACCGGGTAGTTGATCTGGTCGTCCGTGGCACCCAACTCGATGAAGAGGTCTAGGATCAGGTCCTCCACCTCGGCGATGCGCTCGTCCGGCCGATCGATTTTGTTGATGACCACGACGGGCTTGAGGCCGGCTTCCATCGCCTTGCGCAGGACGAACTTGGTCTGGGCCATGGGCCCCTCCGAAGCGTCCACGATGAGCAGGCAGCCGTCCACCATGGTCATAATCCGCTCGACCTCACCGGAGAAGTCGGCGTGTCCTGGCGTGTCAACGATGTTGATTCGGACACCCTTGTAAGTGATACCGGTGTTCTTCGACAGGATGGTAATGCCGCGCTCACGCTCAAGGTCATTGGAGTCCATGACGCGCTCGGCCACCTGCTCGTTGGCGCGGAAGGTGCCGGACTGACGTAGCAGTCCGTCCACCAGGGTGGTCTTGCCGTGGTCAACGTGGGCAATAATGGCCACGTTGCGCAGGTTGGTCCGCTTCATCGCGTACAAACGCTCCTTTAAGGGCGGGGAGTTTACATGAAGAAAGAAGCCCGTGATCAAGGCCCCCAACTTTTGAATTATAGGTCCATCGCTCCGGGGCTGTCAAGCGAGTTTCGTTACTTGCTCGTGGCGGGGGGAGGGATCGGGTCCGGCCGGAGCAGATTCTGCACTGTGCCGGGATCGAAGGCCGAGGGTGCGGCAACCTGGGGTGAACTGTAGGTGGCCCAGCGGGCGAAGACGTCGGGCAGGGACATGAGGTCGAGGTCCGTGTCCACCTGACGGGCAAGGCTGAGGCCCTGCGAGACCCCCATGTTGACGCCCCGGGCGGTCACGGCCTCGGTCAGGGCGAGCAGTGCTTGGCCGGCCCGGCGGGCGCCCTGCTCCCCCCCATCGCCGATGTAGGCAAGTGTGGCAGCACCGCCAAGCGTGCGGCCGTCCACCGTGATGCCGCCGGCGGCGTCCACGAGGGTACCGAGTACGGCGGTGGGCAAGAAGACTCGGTGGTGAAGCTTGCGCTGCAGGAGTGCAGCGACCTGCTCCACCGCCCGCCGGGAGTTCTGCTCGGCAAAGACGCGCCGGGCCTGCTCCGGAGCCGGAAAGGGCACGGCGGTCAGCGCCCTGTCGACACGGGACTCCTCGACCACGATCAGAGTGGCTGCCCCGTCTGGTTTGCCTGCCTCGTATAGCCAGATCAGCGTCCGCGCCACTGCCGGCGCCTCAGCGGGTGGCTTGCGAGTCAACATGACCAGGGCCAGGACACCGATGAGCAGGAGGGCGACGCCTCCGCCCATCCAATAGAGGACCTTGTAGGGGTTTTGCGCAGGCCGGGATGGTTGCTTGGTCACAGGCGGCAGACACCTCCGGCGCCTCATTTCGACAGACGCCCCCGGCGCATCCTGCGCCGGGGGCGTCTATGATCAATTCTTGGGGGCCGTCTCTTCCCCTATGTCCATGCGGGTGACCCGCCAGTGGCCGCCGAGGGGCGTGATGATCACGTTGTGCAGGAGTTGAAAGACCTCCAGGATATCCTTGTCCGCCACGATGACCTCTCCGTTGGTCTCAAGCGTCTCCAGCGCCTTCTTGTGCCGACGAGCAAAGGAGTTCATAGAACGGACGAAAGCGGGGTCGAGACCGGTGGCCGACTCCATGTCCACGATGCAGTGATCGTCACCAAAGGTGTCGGTCAGCTGGGCGTGTACCAGGCCGAGGATGAAGAAGGCGGTGTCGTTCTCGACGGCCCGCCCCAGATGGCGCTCCACTCCCGGCCGGTCCAAGGTGATCCGCAGGGTGATCTCCAGCTTGTCACCCACAGACTTCGCCTCCCCCTCGGCACCCGGATATCCATAAATTACCAGACCATGGCGACCCATGTCAACCGAAACGCTACAGCGACCGGCCATTTCGGCACTATTCTCCGGTAGCAAATGCCCTTCGTCCACCGTACCATGCACTACCTTATGTCTGCCCTATTCTACGGTCTGGCAGCGGAAGCGGTGTCAGGTAGGCGGAGGTGCGGACCTGCGTGGAACGGATGGACTTCCGCAGCCGGCGGCCCCCCTGGCACATCCGGCGCACCGGGTTTCCGGCCGCCTGGCGGCTGATCGAGGCGCAGCCGTCTGAACGCCCGCCGGTGCGCATTGGCATCCTGGACAGCGGCCTGGACCTGCACCACGCGGCGCTCAAGGGGATACTGGGCACCGGGGTCAACCTGCTCAAGCCGGGAGAGCCCCCCATGGACGAAAACGGCCACGGCACCCACGTTGCCGGCATCATCGCATCGGCTGCGGGGGTGTGGTGGTCTGGCGGGGCGGCGCCGTGCGTCGTGCTCCACCCGGTCAAGATCTTCGACCGGACCGGGGTGGGCCGGATCGGGGACATTGTGCAGGGCCTGATCTGGTGCGGTGACCACGGGATGGACCTGGTCAACCTGAGTTTCGGCACGGACCTCAAGACCAGCCGCGCCCTCGAGCAGGCGATTGCTGAACTGGAGCGACGCCCGGTGCTGATGGTGGGGGCAGCCGGCAACGACGGACGCCGGGGCGGTGTCGACTTTCCCGGCCGCTACGCGGACGTGCTGGCCGTCGCGGCCTCCACGCGGAGCGACCGGCTGGCGCCCTTCTCCAGCACCGGTCCCGAGGTGGACCTGATCGCCCCGGGCTCCGGCGTGATCTCCCTGGCACCCGGCGGCGGGTTCGTGCGCATGAGCGGGACTTCGATGGCGGCCCCGCACGTGACGGCGGCGGCGGCCTTGCTGCTCACCATGGAGCCCGGCCTCTCGCCCCGAGCTGTGCGGCGCCGTCTCCAGGAGACGGCCGAATGGTTGCCTGAACTGCCCACCCGGGCCCAGGGCGCCGGACTCCTCAGGGCTGACCGCCTTCTACGGGGGCGGCCGGGGTGGCCCGCCTTAGACCGGCAGGCGCGACTGAAATAGGTCGCCGGGATGCACAAAGTTATGCAACGAAAGGCCCAGCAGCCGGATCTTCCGGCCCTCC
>DAHVXO010000047.1 GCA_027356675.1 Symbiobacteriaceae bacterium
CCCGGCTTGCGGCCGGACAGTCGAACCTGCCTGGCGCCGTTGCCCGTACTGCGAATCGGTTCTCGAACAAAAGGAGGCATCCCGCCCATGAATCGTCATTCCTGGAGGGTTGGGCTGGCCATGGCGGCCGTCACTGCCCTCATTCTAGCTGGCTGTACGAGTGGTGCTAACACTACGGTCCAGTTGCAGCACGTTCACGGACTGGGCTTCACTGCGGATGGTGCCCAGCTCTTCGTGCCCGCCCACGATGGCTTTCGAGTCTACGCGAATAATGGAACCTGGCAAGAGCCAAACATCCCGAAGCACGACTACATGGGATACGTCGCAACGGATGATGGGTTTTACAGCAGCGGCCACCCGGGCTCGGGTTCAAGCCTTCCCAATCCCCTTGGCCTGGTGAAGAGCAAGGACAACGGCAAGACCTTGACTACGTTGGGATTCGAGGGGGAGATCGACTTCCATACGATGGGCGTAGGGTATAAGAACCATGCCGTTTACGTTTTCAACCCGGCACCGACAGCCAAATTGCCGGGGGGACTTCACTACACCCTGGACGACGGTAAGACGTGGAAGAAGAGTTCGGCCCAAGGGGTGAGTGGTGAGCCGATTCAGATTGCCGTTCACCCAACGCAGGCGAATGTCGTCGCAGTAGCCAGCGAGGGCGGCCTGTTCCTATCCACGGACTACGGAAACGCCTTTGAACGGGTGGGTGGACTCTCCCCTGTCACCGCCGCCTCGTTCACCCCTACAGGGGAAACCCTCCTCTTTGGGCTGCAGAAGCTGTACGCATACGATCTCACGTCCAAACAGGTCCGTGAGATCCCAACGCCAGCCGTGGGCGCAAAGGATGCCATCGGTTATGTGGCCGTGAGCCCTGCTCAAGGAAAGACCATCGCCTTCGCCACCTTCGGCAAGGACATCCACATCACAACCGACGGCGGGCAAACCTGGAAGCAGATTGCTCAGCAGGGGAAGGGGGTTCCCGCGAAGTGATGCACGGAGGCATGATGCCGGGTGGGATGATGCAGTGTCCCTTGGGTGCCGAGCATGTGGGGGATGATGCTGTTCATGGTCCTGGGAGGGCTCCTCTCCCTCGTGCTGATCGGGGTGGTGATCTACCTCGTGGCCCGCAAGCTGCGGCAGGATGATGCCCTCATGGTCCTGCGGCCCAAGGTGAGATCACAGAAGAGGAATACCGCCAGCGGCTCACTATACTGCGACAGTAATTCCCTCAGGCATCGTGGTTAAGGAGTGGCGGGAGATTTGTTTGCGAACCTACTGCGGAGAAGGAAAGGTCCGTTGCTTGCCTCAATCATGGCCCTGCTGCTCGCTGGTTGCACATCCGCAGAGCCCTTGCCGGATTACGGCCCCGCTCCGAGCTTCACGCTGACGGATCAATCAGGCACGTCGCTGTCCTTGCACGGGAGTCAGGGCAAAGTTCGGCTTGTGGATTTTATCTATACCCATTGCCCCGATATCTGCCCCCTGTCCAGCACGCATATGTCGCAAGTGCAAAAGGACCTGACGGCGTCCGGTCTTTCTGGCAAGGACTTTCAGCTCATCTCCATCTCCGTGGACCCTGAGCGGGACTCCCCAGAGGTGCTCCGAGAGTATGCAAAACGGTATGATGCCGATTTCACGATCTGGCACTTCCTGACCGGCCCTGCGGCTGAAGTCGAGAGGATCATGGTGAACGGTTTCAAAGTTCACGTAGAACAGATCACATCACATGGCGGGGAGCAGCCCCACGAACAAGGGCATCAACAGAGTTCGTACATGGTCAATCACACGGGACCGCTTTGCCCTGGTTGACGGTACTGGTCATATCCGGGCGTACTACAAGAGCAGCGACTGGGACCACGACCGCGTTGTCGCCGACATGAAGCGCCTGATTCGTGAGCGGAAGTAAGCCTGGACTTGGCGAGGTGCTCGTCGCTGGTACAATTGCAGCCAGCCCCCAACCGACGCATCCACATCAACGTGAAAACCCCGGGAAGGCAAGCTGCCTTTCCGGGGTTTTCCATTAGGCCATGGCCGGAACCTTACCGGCCATCTTCCGGCACTCTTCGGCACAGCGGCGGCACTCCGCGGCACAGCGCTGGCAGTGCTCATCCTGGAACCGGGCACATTCCGCTCCACAGGCGTCGCAGATTTCTGCGCACAGTGCGCACAGGCCCTTGACGTAGCTGCTTCCCCGAGCCATGTAAGATACTGCCTGAAGGCAGATATCGACACAGTCCCGGAGCAACTGAACGCACCGAGTGCGCGCCTGAACATCGGGTTCCTTGATGCTCCTCGTGCATGAGATCACCTCCCTCCGGGGCTAGGCTTCCCCAGTTGCGAGGGCCTTGTTTGCCGCGGCTCAGAATTTCACCGTTTCTTCACACGTGGGCCGGTTGAGTCACCCTTTGATTTTCCTGGTGGGAAATAAGCTGGCCTTCACATCTTCCTCACCACTACGCCCGGCGTCCCTGGTAGCATGGTGATAACTGAAAGAAGGAGGCGACCGCATCGATGGAGTATCAGATCACCGCTCAGGTAGGGCAACACGAACTCCGTCCGGGCCTGGTGGTACCGGCCTGGGCATTCAACGGTCAGGTGCCGGGGCCGCTCATCCGTGTCCGGGAAGGCGAACGGGTGCGGATCTCCTTCCGCAACGAGATCGACATCCATACCGCCGTACACTGGCACGGTCTGCCTGTTCCCAATGGCATGGACGGAGCAGCGGGGGTCACACAGGCGCCCGTCAGTCAGGGGCAGGACTTCGTCTACGAGTTTGAGGCCAGGCCTGCGGGGACCTACATCTACCATGCTCACGGCCACGAGCATCAGGCCCAGGAGCTAGATATGGGGCTTGTGGCGCCGCTCCTCATCGACCCCGTCGGAGAGGACCTCCCCGCTGATCGAGAACTGCTGCTCATTCTAGACGAGTGGGAGGCCCCCGAGGCAAATCGGGGGCCAGGGTTGGCGGCACGGCCGGCGCCCGGCCCGCTGCAAGGGGAAATGAACCACGGCGACAGCATTACGGGGACACTCGACCGGTATAACGTGGGGACCATCAACGGCAAGGCGGCCCCGGCCACCGAGCCCCTCACGGTACAAGAGGGTGAACTGGTTCGGCTGCGGATCATCAACACGGGCTTCGCACTGCACGGTCTGGTGTTTGAGGGCCATGCACCGTGGGTTACCCATGTGGACGGAAGGGCTCTGCCGTATCCGCAGCAACTGCGCTACCTCCAGGTCGCTCCTTACGAACGGCTGGACGCCTTGCTCCTGGCTGACAACCCGGGCGAGTGGAGGGTGTACGACCCCGTCTGGCAGAACCGTGGCATGAGTACAGTTCTGGGATATTCGGGGAAGAAGGACCGTCCCGCAGTTACCTGGGCTCCGCGTCCGCTGCCGGCGGGCTGGGAGGCTTTCCCTCGGTACAGCGGCCTGGCGGCCGGCGTTCCGGGGTCTGGCCCCGGATCCTTCGACCGGGTATACAAGGCGGTGATCCAAATGGGCATGGTTGCCGACAAGATGGTCTGGACCATCAATGGGGAAAGCTGGCCAAATGTGACCCCGATGAAGGTGCGGGCTGGAGAACGAGTGCGGATACGCTTGGGTAACATGACCATGGAAGACCACCCGATGCATTTGCATGGCCACTCGTTTCAGGTGATCGGCATCAACGGCCACTTCCTAAGCGAACCGTGGCTCCTGAAGGACACCATCAACTTCCAGCACATGGACGTGATTGACGTCTCATTCGTTGCCGACAACCCGGGAAAGTGGCCGCTGCACTGCCATCAGGCGCACCACGCCGATCATGGGCTCAGTACGCTCATTGTGTACGAATGAGCGCGATATTCGAGGGTTGAGTAACCAGGGGTCGGCGGCCTGCACGCCGACCCCGTTTCGGTTGAGCTGTTTCCTGACAGGATCGTGACGGTCGCTATGCCGATGCAGGCGCAGTGACACCAAGAAATATGGCCAGAGGTGGGTACGCTCCCCTCTGGCCATACTAATCTCAGGTGATCACGATGCAAAGAACATCCACTCACGTATGGATGGGCGTCCTCTTCGGGGGACTCCTCCTGCTGCTCGTTTTCGGCGGTCTTCTGGCGGTCTATATCCTGAGGTAACCTCCATGGTGGCAGGCCCCCTTGCAGGTTCACGTCAAAGGTTTGCATGGCCGCTGGTCAACCGGAGAAACCTTTCCGCCGCAGGATCGCCTTCATGGCTTCAATCTCAGCCGTCTGAGACGAGACTATGGCTTCGGCGAGCCGGCGAACTTCCGGGCGATTCGTCCGTCCCAGAATCGCTTTCGCCATGTCCACGCCCCCCTGGTGATGGGCGATCATGAGGCGCAGGAAGAGCTCCTCAGCTCCTTTAGCGGAGCCCAGGGTGTTCACCTGTTCGGGCGTTGCCATACCGGGCATCCGCTCCATGCCCGCATGGCCCATCCAGGCCATGGCGGGGGCAGTGCCGGCTACCGGCAGCCCCCATGAGGATAACCATCCCTGGAACTGGCCGATCTGTGCCTGTTGCGTGAGGACGATGTCGAGCGACATCGCCCGGAGTTCCTCATCATCTGTCCGCTCCGTCATCAGAAGGGCCATCTGGACGGCCTGTTCGTGGTGCGCCATCATGTCGCGCGCAAATCCTGCCTCTGGTGAGCTATCCCCCGGGGTCCGCGGCAGCAAGAAGATTGACAGGGGAACCAGCAGAATGGTCACGATGGCCACCAGGATCGCTCCGAACTTCATCGGAAGCCCCCCTTACTCCGGTGCACCCACACCGCCTGTGCAGGGGGCACCAGGTTCCGGCGTGGTCGGCCCGACTGTGTACTTCCGGAGAAACTGTTGCAGGCGTGAGTCAGACGCCTTCTCAACCTGCAGCTGCACTCCCCAGGCCGTTACCACGACCGGGGCGGGCAGTCCAGGATACGGACTCACCAACACGAAGGACCGCCTGCCAAGATCGCGCAGGGCCTTTACATCGGTTTCCGGAAGATCCGGGCGGTACGTGATCCAGACCGCGCCGTGCTCCATCGAATGGACTGCGTTCTCATTGGCCACCGGCTTGCTATACATACCGCAATTCTGCCAGACCGGGTTGTGAATGCCGCCCACCGGAGGCGTTTCAGCATACGTGACGGGCTCTGTCTGATGCCCCCGGGCCAGATCCGAAAAAAGGCGAACCCCTGGAATCTCCTTCTCGGCCCCCGGTTTGCCCAGTATGGCCAGCAGCGCCAGTCCCGCCACCCCTCCCGTGACGAGGACGCCGATGAATATATTCCAGGCTGACCATCTCGTTCTCGGGCGCTGGTAGCCCCCACGCTGCTTCTGATTGCTCCGATTGCCCACCCCAAATTCCTCTCCTGTTCCACGTTAGCGCATGCTCGATGACACCTCGGACCCGGGCCGGCAACGAACCGCCTGGAATACCTCGCATTGAGGAGACATAACCTCCTGTGTATCCGTGTCAGGAGGTGGATGGTTCTTGGGTCAAGGAACGCTGGGCACTTGGGTCTCAATCCTCCTGTTGGGAGCCTTCGGCGCGGGGTGGCTAGGAGTTGGGCGTGTCCCGAAAGCGAATGCCCCTAAACAATCGGCTTCACCGGCGAAGGCGGAATCTGCAGTCCGACAACCTGCACCCACCACCCCAAATCCCGTAACCAGCAGGCGATCTGCAGCACCGGAGCAACCCCAGACGCCCAACGCAACATACACCGTTGGTTCGGGTGACACCTTGTTCGGCATCAGCCGGCGCCTCGGGGTCGACGTCGCCGCGCTCAGGCAAGTTAACCGACTTCAAGGGGATGTCTTACAGCCAGGGCAAGTTCTGAAGGTGCCGGTGGCGCCAGTGTCGGAGCATATGGTGCAATCGGGCGACACCGCCTGGGGGGTCGCTGACGCTTACGGCATTACTGTCCGGGAGCTGGCTGAGGCCAATCCCGACCTGCAGGATTTCGATCTGCTCGCTCCCGGCCAGCTGCTGAGGCTGCCTGCCGGCGCCAGATACCAGGGCAGCGTCGCCTCGACTATGCCCAGGCCAGTGCCGGGCGCTTCATACATCTGGCCAGCCCGGGGCAGGGTCTCATCGCTATTTGGTCCCCGAGTGAATCCGGTAGATGGAGTTCGCCGGACCCATGCCGGCATTGACATTGCGGCCAATCAGGGGGATGACGTCGTCGCAGCCCGCTCCGGGACTGTTGTGACAGCCGGCGTAGTCCCTGGCTACGGCAACACGGTCATACTTGAGCACACCGATGGTACTCGCACCCTGTATGCCCACAATTCCCGACTGCTGGTGAGGGCCGGTCAGAGCGTAGAGCGGGGCGGGAAAATTGCGCTGGTGGGCGCCACGGGGCGCAGTACGGGGCCGCACCTGCACTTTGAGGTGATTGCGGGCGGTCCGGTGGATCCGCTTCCGTATTTGCCTCCCAACCGCCAGAGCAGTTGAGGTGCACAGCCCCCTCTCAGACGGGCAAGGGCTCTAAGCCTGATGGCTGTTGTGCTGCCGGTCGCTCCACCACGCGGCAAACAGCAAGGCGATGATCGCCGCTAGTCCAACTATGATGGTTAGTGCCACTGCTTTTCACCTCCAACTGTTCGGCCTACGCATTGCGCAACCGTGCTCGCAGGTAGAACCAACCGCCCGTGATGACGACCACGAGTGCGATCGCAATCCCGATCGCATCCGCCATGTGCAGGCGTGTGATGATGCCGGCCAGGAATCCCCCAAGATATACCCATGCCGCAGCCCACAACAAGTCATTCACGATCATCCACGGCAGGAAACGCCGCATGGGGACCCTGGCGATGCCGGTCAGCCACAGGCTCTGGCCAAAACCCCAGTTGATCCACCGGGTGAGAAAGACCAGCCTGACGCCATAGCGACCGAACCATCGCTCTGCCTGTTCCAACCGGGCCGGCGAAACCCGAAAGAGATGGAGCAGCCTCATGACTAGCGGCCGTCCGCCCAGATAACCGAAGGTGTAACCGGCTACATTCCCGACAACCGTTGTCAGCCAGGTCAGGAGCACGACGAGGGCGATTGGGTATCGGCCTGCCTTCACCATGGCGGACGAAAGCACAAAGGGGATTTCCACGGGGATAGGAATGCCCATGCCCTCCATCACGTAGACCACGCCCAGGCTCGCCAGCCCCCACTTTTCAACCAGTGCCGACCATGGCGACAAGAGAGTTCCTCCCCCTTACGTTTCGCTACCCGGCAGAGGTCCGATTGCTCTTCCGCCCGTCCTCTCCGAACAACCGGAAGAAGGCTGCCGTGAAAACCGACCCCAGGACCAGGGGTGCGAGTACTCCCATGAACAAATGGGCGGCCTGCTGGTCTTCCAGCACGGAGAGGCCCTGGATGAGCCGGGGGACATGCTTGTAGCTTTCATAGATCGGGTAGTCCAGAATCATGATCGGTCCGAACAGCAGCGTCTGTACCACAAGCGAGCCGAACGTGTAGAACATTTGCAGGGCGTCTGGCAGGCGCGGCAGCGCCGGAAGGGGGCTCAGCAACGGCCACCACCCCACAAAGCTCCCGAAGAACAGGGTGGCATACTGCAAAAGGTGCACAAGATCGTTTTTCAGTGCAGCGTCGAACAACTGGGGAGAATGCCAGATCAAGAACAGGCCGTTGAACAACCCGAACGCGACCAGCGGCTTGGTGAGCATGCGGAAGGCGGGCTGGACGAAGCGGTTGCACGGCAGGCGGTCAAAAACTCCGGCAGGTGTTCCCAGAATGAGCAGCGGGGGAGCCAGCATGGTGGTTACCATGGTCGTGATCATATGGGCTGACAGCAAGTAAACCTCACCGATGAGGTGAATGGGCGTGCCAAATCCCACCCAAGCCAGGACGAGGCCGGTCATGAAATAGAGGGTCTGGCGGGCTGTGGCGGGAGGTCCCCAGCGGTTGGGGGAGCCAGGCCCAACGGCAATCAGGTAGACGGCAGCCACAACGGAGAGGATCACGGCGACCTCGGGAGGCCAGAGTGTGGTCAAGCCGAAGACGGAGAGTGGCATGGTACACCTCCAGTAGCAGTGCATGGTTCATAGAACCGCGGTTCGCTCCTGATGCTCCCGGTTCCTGTGAGGTGCCCACCCAATGCAGGTAGGGACCGGTACCTACTGCGGGAATCCGGTCACCGTTCCTGACGATGAGGCGCAGAACCGATCCTGTTGAGAGGACGAGCGTAAGCCCGGCCCACCCCTCTTATTATAACAATCAAATGCTTATCAAACCATTCCCGATCTACCTGGGATGGTTCGAGGCCACTAACACGAAAAGGACCGCCAGAGTCGCATTGACTTTGGCGGTCTCACTTCTGATCCTAACGAAGGTATGCCAACGGGTCACGCCGGATTTCTCCGGCCAGTACCTCGAAATGCAGGTGAGGTCCGGTAGAGTTACCAGTACTGCCCACCTCAGCGATCACGGTTCCTTCCGTTACCTCCTGTCCTGGGGTTGCCTGCAACTTTGATGCATGGGCGTACCGGGTGCGAAGTCCAACGGCATGTTCCAGGATGACGGAGAGACCATAGGCGCCGTCCCAGCCGGCGAAGACGACAGTGCCACCGATGGCCGCCTGGATGGCCGTCCCCTCAGGGGCGGCAATGTCGAGTCCGGTATGCTCCTTACCCCAGCGCGGACCATACCGGGAAGTGATTTCCCCCGTAAGTGGCCAGTTCATCGTTGCAGAGCCAGAGCGGGAGCGCTCGGTACCGCCTCGGCTTGCCACCATCCGGCGGGGCCTGGCTGTCTCTTCCGGATCCACCGTGATGACGTCAGCCGGGGATGGGCCGGAATCAATTCGTTGCAGCGTAACGGATAACGGGATTTGCAACTCCATACCGATCTGTAGGTTGTTCGGCTCCTTAAGGTCGTTGATGGAGAGGATGCTGTCCACATCGGTATGATAGGTGCGCGCCAAATCCCAAAGGGTGTCGCCTTTCTGAACCGTATACCGTTTGGCCTGGGGGCGCCAGCGGCCAGGTCGTACTGTCAGAATATCATCCAGCCCGAACGGCGCAGGTGTCCGGACCGCCTCGGACTCAGTGCTTCCCGATCGGACCGCCTGGGCGTCTGAAGTGGGACGCCCCGGGGCGTCTGCAGCCGCCGGGCGCGATTTGGACACGACAGGCTGGCCGCTCCACAGCACAAGGCTGGTCATCGCTGCGGCCGTGCAACTGACCGCGAACACCGCCTGCCGCCTCTTCGCCGGAGCCTTATCCATACTTCCTCCCCTTGTCCCTTAGCGTCTGGGCCAGAACATACCCCTGGTTTGCTTGCCCATCTGTAGGAGGTATACGTCTAGGCATCGGGTAACTTTCCTTACCATGAGGTTACCCATAAATTTCCGCTGGTAATCCAGCCGAAGCAGTAGGCTGTGATGCCGTTTGTATCCGATTCCCTGTCCGCCCCTACAGCCGCCGCACGATAGCGTGGGACCTAGATCCGGGATTTTCTTCGTAGACCTTTATAGCCATCTCCCTGCCCGTGGTTTACCACTCTGGCCTGATATGGTTACGAACCCCTCGCCTGTAGACTGAAATCAGATGCAGCGAGGAGGTATGAACTGTGACCATTGAAAACAGACGTGATTTCCTCAAGGCCGCGGGCCTTGTCACTGGTGGTGTTGCACTGTTCGGACTGGCAGGGTGCAGTTCCCCGACCATTAAGGCGGAAACTCCCAGCAACACAGGTCATGACTCCACCTCCGGCGGTTCCATGGATTGGAAGGAGATGGACCGCCTCCACAAGGAGAGCGTGGTGGCCTTCCCGGCGAAGACGGAAAAGGTGGGCAACCAGTTCCTACCGTTCAAAATGGATGGCGACGTGAAGGTCTTTGAACTCACCGTCAGTGAGGTCGAGTGGGAGGTGACTCCCGGAAAGAAAGTGCAGGCCATGGCCTACAACGGGATGCTGCCCGGGCCGGTCATCCGGGTGACTGAAGGCGACAAGGTGCGGATCAAGGTCATCAACCAGATGAAGGAGAGCACCTCGGTTCACTGGCATGGTCTTCGCTTGCCTAATAACATGGACGGCGTCACGTATCTGAACCAGGACCCGATAACGCCCGGGTCGAGCTTCACCTACGAATTTGTCGCGGAGCCGGCCGGCTCCCATATGTACCACGCCCATCACAATTCGACCAAGCAAGTCGGCCTGGGCCTGCTCGGCGCCTTCCTGATCGATCCCAAGGACAAGTCTGCGGAGCCGGCCTATGACAAGGACTACCTGATGATTCTCAACGACGGCGCTCACGGGTACACGATCAACGGTAAGGGTTTTCCTGCCACCGAACCGCTGACGGCCAAGGTGGGCCAGCGGGTTCGGCTCCGGTTCATGAACGAAGGGGTCATGTACCACCCCATGCATCTGCACGGGTTCCATATGGTGGTCTTCGCCCGGGACGGATACCCCTTGCCGACACCCTTCCGCTGTGACACGCTGACAGTCGGCCCGGGGGAGCGGTGGGATGCGATCGTTGAGGCAGACACCCCGGGGAAGTGGGCCTTCCACTGCCACATCCTCCCGCACGCGGAGAGCGAACATGGTATGTACGGAATGGTAACCGCCCTGATCGTAGAGTAAGCCGACCTTTACCGTCATCGGTATGAACGCAAACCAAAAGCCGCTGAATCTATGCACTACCATGCACAGGTTCGGCGGCTGTTTTTCTTAGCCCGGTTCAGTCGGGCCACTACAGGGGAAGCTCCGAACTTCGCAGGAGGTCCAGACACACGAGCCTTAATACCGGGCCAAGACGAAAAGAAGAACGACCGCCGCGACCACCGCCCGGTAGATGGCAAAGATGAGGAACGTTCCTCGCCGGAGGTAATCCATGAGGAATGCGATAACGGCGTACCCTGAAAGTGCGCTGACGGTTACCCCGATCCAGAAAGCGGCTGACAAGCCATTCGGGGGCAAGTCTTTGAGCGCCAAAACCCGGCTGGCTAACCCATCGCCTCCGGAGTACAGGAGCGGCACCCTCGGACTGGTGGCTCGCCTGATCCAAGAGTTCGGACTAGAGACCGGACCGGGAAAGATGGAAAGAGCCCCGGCCCTGGCGCCGGAGCCCATGCAGATGAGGTTGAGCATATAGACCAATGGCATTGGGGCGTGGCACGATTACCTCGAAAATCTGTAGGATCGGCCCCCTCAGAAGCCTTGGTGGTTCCTCTTCCGTACGGACTCTCAGTATCATGACGACCGAAAGTGCCAATAGGCCAGTCACTCCGACAAACAAGTCATCCAAGAGCAGTGAGATCGCTAGGATCAAGGAGACAAACGCCGTGTACATGGGGTGCCTTACCCACCGGTACGGGCCGTGCGTCACCAGCCTGTGCTGCTGTCGAATGGTCAAGGTGTGACTGAAATTGCGCCCCAGGGTCCGGTGGACCCATACGAGGAGTGCGAGGCCGAGAGTCCCCAACCCCACACCGCCCCAGCGAACTGACGCTGGAAGGTGCAAGGTTGCCCACCACATCCAGTTTGGCTGAACCAAGTGAACAGCCACCGCTGAAAACCCGGCAACGCCAAACAGGCGCCGCAACCCCAGGAGCAGTTGGCCTTCCTCTACTGTGCTGTCACGTGAAGTTCCCGTAGCGCGAAAGAAATAGATCCTCACGGACGCCACCAAAGCCATCAGGATGACGGCGATCAGTCGAAACCACTCGGCCTTAAACACCCTCACCTCCGTGTGCGCCAGTAGCCCGTTGAGGGTGCTAATCCCCCTGGGGGCGGTGTACTCGGACCATGCTCCACAGCAACAAGAGCACACCGCCAGTGATCGCAATGTCTGCCACATTAAAGACCCGGAACACCACGGTCAGCGGATTGATCTCAATCAGGTCGGTTACTGCGCCCCAGGCCAACCGGTTATGCATGTTTCCCAGAGCCCCGCCCAGCAGCATTCCGAGGGCGACTCGCTCTCGGGTTGTTCTTGCCTGCTGGGCGTACCACAGGATTACCACGCTCACACCAGCCGCGATTACGGCGAGAAGCCATCGTTGCCCGGAAAGCAAACCGTAAGCGGCTCCTGGGTTGCGTACATAGTGCAGTGTCAAGAGCCCTTCAACAAGAGGAATTGCCTGGCCCTCGACCATGCTGTTCATCACAGTTAGCTTCGAGCCAAGGTCCAGTGCGGCCCAAAGGCCAGCCACCACAAGAGTCAGCCGCAAGTCACACTCTCCCCACAGAGACCAGGTTGTAGTAACTCAAGATCAGGGGGCTGTGGGCACTCCCCGGAAAGACCCTCTTCCGGGGAGCTGAGCAGTTATTTGTCGGGGTTGATATGCAGCAGGCGGATACCGTTTAAGGTCACGAGCACGGAGGCTCCCATATCGGCCAGGATCGCCAGCCACAGCGTAAGCCAGCCCGGAAAAACCGCCACGACAGCTATGGCCTTGATCACCAGGGAAAAGGTGATGTTTTGCCGGATGATTCGCAGCGCCGCCTGGCTGAGGCGAATCGTAAACGGCAACTTGGATAGGTCGTCCGCCATCAGGGCGATATCGGCCGTTTCCAGGGCGGTGTCCGTGCCGGCGCCACCCATCGCAATACCCACGGTGGCGAGTGCCAACGCCGGTGCATCGTTGATGCCGTCACCGACCATGGCCACCTTGCCGTAGTCCTTCAGGAGCCCCTGAATGGCGCTAACCTTGTCCTGGGGCAGCAATTCAGCCCGGAACTCGTCAACGCCAACACGGGCAGCCATGGCCCTGGCCGTTGCCTCGTTGTCACCGGTGAGCATGATGGTCTTACGGATGCCAGCCCGCTTCAGTTCAACCACGGCCTTCTTGCTGACCTCACGCACCTCGTCTGCCACCGCGATGATGCCGAGGTAGTCCTGGTCGGTCCCCATGACCATGGCCGTTTTGCCATCTTCCTGGAGGCGCCGGACACGGTCAATGATCGGGGCGGTGCTGAGCCCCCGCTCCTCGAACAGGCGCAGGTTGCCGATATAGACGGTCTGCCCACCGACCTGACCCTGCGCACCACGGCCCATGAGGGCGCTGAACGCTTCTGCCGGCTCTGCCTTGAGCCCGCGGGCATCGGCCGCCTTCACGATGGCCACGGCCAGCGGATGCTCCGAGAGGACCTCTAGGTTGGCCGCCATCTGTAGTAGTTCCCTCTCGCTCAAAGAGCCGAGCGGGACGATATCCGTAGCAGCCGGCTCGCCCTTGGTGAGGGTGCCGGTCTTGTCAAAGGCAATGGCTTCGAGGGATCCAGCCTGTTCCAGGTAGATGCCACCCTTGATCAGCACACCGTTCCTGGCGGCATTGCCTATGGCGCTAACGATCGCAACCGGTGTCGAAACCACCAGGGCACAAGGGCACGACACCACCAACAGGGCCAACCCCCGATAAATCCACGGGCCCCATTCGTACCCAAGAAAGACCGGCGGAATCAGAACGATACCGGCTGCGAGGGTAAGGACCAGAGGGGTGTAGATGGCAGCAAAGCGGTCGACAAAAGCCTGGGACGGTGCCCGCTTCGTTTGGGCATCTTCCACCATGTGGATGATCTTCGCAATGGTGGTGTCCTCAACCAGCTTGGTAACCTCGACTTCCAGCGAACCCTGGGTGTTCAAGGTGCCGGCGTATACTTCGGAGCCGGGACCCTTTTCGACAGGGACGGACTCGCCGGTGATCGCTGCCTGGTTGATGGCCGACTCGCCCTTGATAATCCGGCCGTCCATGGCGATCTTCTCGCCGGGCCGGATGACCATCACATCGCCCACACGGATCTCTTCGACGGAGACCTCTACTTCACCGGTGGTGCGACGGATGCGGGCCACTTTCGGGGCAATGTCCATGAGTTGGCGGATTGAGCGCCTAGCCCGCTCCAGACTCCAGGACTCGAGCATTTCCGAGACGGAATACAGAAAGGCTACCACCGCGCCTTCTTCCCACTGCCCGATCGCCATGGCGCCGATCACTGCTGTACTCATCAGCACGCTCATGTTAAAGTCCAGGCGGGGTAGAGCGTAATACGCCTTACGGAAGTTCCCCCACCCGCCCAGGACGATGGCCGCCGCATAGAGCGGGATAAAGAGTGGTGCCGTGCCGCCAGCCTTCTCGGCAATGTACCCGACAACGAGGGTGGCAGCGGAGAGGGCGGTACGGATCAGTTCCCAGTCCACCTTGGGCTTGGCTTCCCCTGCTTTCCCCTGCTCATCAGGAGATAAAATCGTGTAGTTTTCCTTCTTGGCCTCTCGCAGGATCGATTCCAGGTCAACCACACCTTCGATGGTTAGCTTCCCGACGGTCGGATTCAGGGTCGCCCTGGTCACACCAGGGAGGGCCGCTACGTTCTTCTCGAACTTGGCGGCGCAGTCCAGTCAGGTAATCCCCTGGACTTCGATGACCGTCGTCTTATCGTTCTTCGTCAGTGTCCTTGGTTCAGCCATTCTTGATCGTCCCCCCGTGTCTTGCCCAGAAACCGATCGGATTCACGAATCTTGCGTCTCGTCCATGTGCTTCATGACCTCCTGCACAAGGTTGCCGATATGCTGATCGGCCAGTCGGTAGTAAACCAGCTTGCCGTCCTTCCGGTACTTGGCCAAGCCCATGTGGTGGAGGAGCCGGAGGTGATACGAAGCCGTGGCCTTCGATCCGCCGATCAGTGCTGCGACATCACAAACGCAAAGCTCAGCCTGGCTGAGGGCATAAATCACCTTCGCCCGTGTATCATCGGCCAACGCCTTGAAGATCGTGGCCACACCCTCAACCCGGTCAACCTGGGGCTTGAGCCGACTCACGACATCATCGTGAACAATATTAACTTGGCAAACGGCGACATCCGGGTTTAGCTTATTGTTTACTGGCTGTGCACCCACGTTCTCAACCCCCCATAGTCAAATGGTAAAGCGGTCATTTTACCATGATCCTATGTCATGACACTGAAGATGTCAATCGCAGCGCCATTGTTGTGCGGTTCGTCAGAGAGGAACCGCCTCACTACTAACACTATCCTGTCAAGGTTGGTACCTTTTGGAGCCCGGGACTGGTTCCTCCGTGCCAACGATAGTCACAATGTATATACTTTGGCTCCAGCACCTTGGTCGATTGACACCCCTACGGGTATGCGTTAGTCTTAAAGTCAAATGACGGCTTTATTGTTTGACTGTTGGGCGACGGGCCTGATGTTCACTACGCAGACGGGAGGCTTGGCCCAGGGGAGGTGATCTGGATCGTTAGTGGACAGGTTTTCTCAATTCCCGTTGCCCGGACAAGTCCGCCAAAAACCCAAAGGAGTGATCACCTTGAAACGCACATCGGCGATGGTTTTGGCTACCTTGGCGATCATCGGGTTCCTGGCTGTATTCGCGTCCCGCTCATCCCAGGCAGCAGCCTACTGGAACTGGGGGTTGAACAGTAGGGGATATAGCGGTGGACCTGGTTACAACACTGGCTCTGGCCTCGGGGGCATGCCTAGCTCAAAGGCCATGCCTGGACCCAATACCCCTCCTGGTATGGGACCTGGCAACGGCGCATGGGGCATCGCGCCAACCATGGTGGCGGGCATCTTGCAAGTGGAGTTTGCGGCCGGTGCTGACGTTCTTAAGTTGAGCATTGATGACCTGGCTGCGGCACTCGTTGCCGGGAAGACCGTTGAAGCTGTTGCTGCCGGACAGGGCGTCTCGATCGAAGAAGTCCTGACCGGAATTGGCTCCGCCCGAAAGATGTACCTGGACGGGCAGGTCAAGGAAAAGAATCTGACTCAGTTACAGGCAGACCAGATTGACCAGATGCGTTCAGCGATGGGCATCCGGGTTCTATACATGGGTGCGGAAGCCCTCTACGACAGCGCCGGAGGCTGGCGCTATAGTGGACCGGGCCCCCGGGGCTACGGTGGCCCAGGCGGCTGGCGGTACGGTGGTCCCGGCGGTTGGGGTTACGACGGCTGTTGGTAGTGGACGGAGAAAATGAGGTAGGGGCATAAATAAGCACGGAAACCTACCCTGTTGCTCCGAGAAAGGCGGTTTCGGCATGATGATGGGCGGGCCGTGGTTCGGTGGTTGGTGGATGCCGCTTCTTTGGATTGCTGTGATTGCGGGTGTCGTGCTGGTGGTGAAGAGCCTGATGGACCGGCCGACACCGGCACCACATCCGGAGAAGACGCCTTTGCAGATTTTGGAGGAACGCTACGCCCGCGGTGAGATTCCCGAGCAGGAGTTTCTACGCATGCGTGAGCAACTAAGGAAGTGATCAAGATGAGAACGACGAACCTGTGGCTGGCGGTGGTAGCTGCGCTCTTGCCTTACGCCCCCGGTGCTGGATCCAGGGCAGCGGTGGAGCTACCCCTTCCCGACCGCCGGTACGTTCCCCATCCTGTGTGATGATGGTGGTCAGGTAGGGGCGAACGGCTTCACTCCGAAGGCAATCTGCCCTGCATTCGCGGCGGATTGCCTTCTCTTCTGAAAGTCCCCATGACTCCCAGAGGAGGTGAACGACACAAAAGCCACGTAGTAGAGGACCATTCAGTTTGTGGCCTCGATTCGCACGGATCTCGGTCCTCGGAAGTCTAGTCTTGTATACTCCTGGCTACGGCGGCTGCGGCGGGCCCGCCTACCACCACGTCTCGGACCGCTACGTGGCCCTCTTCAGTCACTTCATCCCCTGCGGCGTCTGGGAAGCTGTCTACATCATCGACGGTCTGCTGAAGAACAAGTCAGACATTCAGCCGGACACATTCCATGCCGATACCCAGGGCCAGTCCACGCCCGTCTTCGCCCTGGCCCACCTCCTGGTCTCTTTGACCACGGTCGCGCTGCTGGTTGTGTCGGCCCTCCTGGGGTGGATGAGCCTGACGGCTGGCCTGATGCTCAACGAGGGAAGTGCCCTCGTCATCATCGCCAACGGTGTGCGTCTCCTCCGGCCGAGGTTGAGAAAGGGGGCTGTTGCCCATGCCTGATCTCGATAAGGCTGTCCAACAAGTTCACCAGGAGCTGGACCGGGTACGGCAGGTCAAGAAGTGTACGGGCTGTGAATGCCTCCTGGACGTGCTGGAAGCGATTCAGGGGGATCTCGCTCAGGTCGGGACTCCCGAGGCCGAGGCGGCTCAGATTGACATGCAGCGATGGCTGGAGGAGGGGAACAACAGGCGGCACCGTTGCCTGGGGTGCGAGGTCTGCCTCCCGATCGAGCCATATAACCAGTTCAGCACCTTGGTTCGCAGTGGTGACGATCCGTACCTGATTCCCCTGGTTGCAGCACCGCCACAGGCTCTCTGCGGTTGCGGCGATACCCGTGGGACAAAGCCAGCGCAGCCGGAGGTTGCACCCAAGTGGCCGGCGGTGGGGGGCGACTACCTGGTCGGCATCCCTTCCGCCCGGGTGGCGATCTGCACGTTGGCCGACACGGATCTTCCCGGCGAACTGAAGGCCGCAGGACTGCTGGAGAAGGTGGCCATTGTCGGGCCGCTCTCCACCGAGAACCTTGGCATTGAGCGGGTCATCCGTAACCTTGTCGCCAACCTCAACATCAGCGTTCTGATCCTGTGCGGGCGGGATTCCCGTGGACACAGAGCCGGTCAAGCCCTGCTGTCCCTCAAAGACAGCGGCGTAGACGATAGCCGACGCATCACAGGGGCTCTTGGCCCCCGGCCGGTACTGAAAAACGTCACGGATGAAGAACTGGCGGCGTTCCGGCAACGGATCACAATCGTAGATGAGATTGGGACCCGCGATGTGTCCCGGCTGGCGGAGGTTGTGGAGGCGTGCCTGGCTCAGCCCACAGGCGCTCCACCGGCCCTCCCAACCAAGGTCCACACGCCCAAGGTGGTGGAAGCCCAGCGCCTCAGCAATCGGGAGTGGGTGCACGACCCGGAGGGCTTCTTCCTCGTGCTGCTGGACCGGGATGCCCAGGTCATCGTCTGCGAGCACTACACCAAGGATGGTGTCCTGAACGAGGTGATCCGGGGGGCTCGGGCCAACGATGTAGCCAACACCGCCATCAAGCGGGGGCTGCTATCCCGCCTTGACCATGCGGCCTACCTCGGACGCGAACTTGCAAAGGCAGAAACGGCACTGGCGCTGGGAGTTGCCTTATACGCAAGATGAGCCCCTGAAGGGGGGTAAATGCGCATGAGCAAGAAGGTAGTTCTCTGGGCGTCCCTGCTCGGAATCCTCGGCGTTATCGTAGTGCTTTTGATGCCCCGGGAGCCGCAGAAACCGCAACTGGTTGTCGTTGAGCCTACGTTTAACATGGGAACTGTTCCGTTAGGTCAGGTTGGACACTACAAAGTACAACTTACGAACGCGGGTAACGCCACGCTCGAAATCAACGGCCTGTCAGTGGGCTGACGGTGCACCAAGGCGACCGTGGTGTCGTTGCAACTGCAACCCGGACAGAGCACGGAGCTGGTCATTGATTTCATGACCGAAGTCGATGGCCCCGGTACCCACCGGGAAGTCATTTGGGTGAACTCCAATGACCCGAATAAGGCCGAAAACGGAGTTGCGTTTCAGTGTCACTGTTCGCTAGGTTCGTTCTGTGAACACCCGCTTTCGGTCTCACCGGGCATGAATCGCGAGACGCTCAAACTGGAACCGCAGAAGCTCAGCAGGGGTCATGGGCCTCATCATGCGGCCTACAGCCCGCGGATCCTCCCGACGTGTGTGCCGTGTACCTGCTCTCCCACACCGGTATTCATTAGCAGGAGTGAACTCCAAGAATGACTGTTCTGTTCCAAGGCTGCCGGCTCCCGAGCCGAAGTGTGGTTTTGCTACTAATCGGAATCGCACTGATCTTACTGGCAGGGTGCAGTTCAAAGCCCGCCCTTCCAGATCTCGGGCAGGCACCGGATTTTACTCTCACCGACCAATTAGGGCGTCAAGTAGCCATGCGGGATCTACGTGGCAAAGTCTTGTTGGTCAACTTTGTTTATACGAACTGTCCTGAAACCTGCCCGCTCCAGGTCGCACACATGGCACAACTGCAACGCAAGTTTATAGATCCAGGGTCACTCCGGAGAATCTTCAGTTGATCTCGATCACTGTGGATCCAGTACGAGATACCCCCAAGCGTTGCGGGCCGTCTGTGAGGCGGCCTCCGGGGTTGGCGCCAGGGGCTAGCGGGGCCCCCAGCGCAGCAGGGCCGAGCCCCAGAGCAGCCCGCCTGCGAAGGCGCACAGCATGACCAGGTCCCCGGGCTCCAGCCCCCGGGTACCCACTTGTGCAGGGCCAGGGGGATGGTGGCGGCAGAGGTGTAGCCGTACTCGCCGATGCAGAGCGCCACCTTCTCCTCCGGCAACCCCAGGCGGTTCGCAAGGGCGTCGATGATCCGCTTGTTGGCCTGATGGGGCACCAGCACCCGCAGGTCGTCCACCGTGAGTCCCTGGCGTTTGAGGACCGCACCTACGGCCTCGCCCATACCGTTGACCGCTACCTTGAAGACGCCCTGGCCGTGCTGCCAGATGTATGGCTGTGGTGTTGCGCCAATCGCTTCCAGGGTGGCCGCGGGGCTGCCCGGGAGGGGGCAGTAGACGAGACCGGCCTGGCGCCCGTCTGCGTGCAGGCTGAAATCCAGCAGCCCGCTGCCCGCTTCTGTGCGGGAGGTGTACCACTGATGACCTTGTGGGCGCCTCGGTTGGATGTTTCCAGCCAAAGGCGACAGAAGGATGTTCCACTCGCTGTGTATATCCCCATCAAGGGATCCGTGCCCCGAGGGCTGTCTGGAACCGCACAAACCCGTCCGTTCTTTCGAGCCTACAGAGTCCCAGGTCCGTGCCCTAGGTTGTATGCCGGGTTGACCGTGCGATGACCGCCTTTGCTATAATGGAACGGGCCGCCATGGCAGTAGGCGGTATAAGAGGCTGGTCTGGCTCTGGTTCCTGGGCGGCAGCTCATGGGAGCTGGGACCGCGGCCAGAACTGGTCCAGGCTCTTCCACTTGACTTGCGAAGAGATGAGGTGAGTGGGCGTGACGTGTCCCGAATGCGGCACCAAGCTAGAGCCGCGTACCCGCTTCTGCCACCGCTGTGGCTGGGACTCCAGGCTTGCGGCAGCAGGGAAGGCATCCTCCAGCGCCGGGCAGCGGCCGACGTGGAAGCGATGGACGATGTCGGTCTGCCTGGGCATTTCGACCCTGCTGGTGCTCGTGCTGCTTCTGATCCCACGCGGCGACGCGGCCGCTTCGCTCATAGCAGGTGAGCCTGCGCCTAACTTCGACCTGCCGGCCCTGGGCGGCGGCAAGGTGCAGCTGGCAGGCCTGAAGGGCAAGCCGGTGATTCTCAACTTCTGGGCCACCTGGTGCACCCCCTGCCGCAAGGAGATGCCGGATTTACAGGGCGTGTACAACCAGTACAAGGACAAGGGCGTGCAGCTGTATGGCATCAACGTCGGCGAGTCCGATGTGGCCGTGAGCAACTTCGTCCGCCAGGTTGCCGTTGACTTCCCGATCCTGATCGACAAGGGGGAGAAGGCCCAGACGGACTACAAGATCCTACCCCTGCCGGCCACCTTCTTCATCGACCGCAACGGCACCATCCGTGCGATTTACCAGTATCAGATGTCCCGGGGGCAGATGGAGACGGAAGTGCTTCGTATCTTATCCCAATAGTGGTACCTGAGCAAGGAGGCGATCGGTACGGAGACTTCCAACCTCTTTCTGGCGTTCGGCGCCGGTGTGCTCTCCTTCCTGACGCCGTGCTGCCTCCCGATCTTCCCATCTTTCCTGAGCTACATCACCGGTGTCTCCGTCGACGACCTGCAGGCCGGGACGCCCGTCTCCAGGAAGCTGATTCTCGGGCACAGCCTTGCGTTCTTCGTCGGGTTCTCCACAATCTATATCGCACTGGGACTGGCGGCCAGCGCACTGGGAGCCTTCTTCATGCAAGGGCGGTCCTGGCTGCCGATCGCGGGCGGAGTCTTTGTCGTTCTGATGGGGCTTTCCCTGCTGGGCATGGTGAAGATCCCCTTCCTGATGCGGGAACGGCGGCTGCAACTTGCCAGGAAGCCTGAGAGTTACTTCGGCTCCGTTCTGGTGGGCCTGGCCTATGCTGCGGGATGGACGCCCTGCGTCGGTCCGATCCTGGGCGCCGTGCTGGCGCTGGCCGCTACTAGCCCCGGACAAGGCGGCCTGCTGCTACTGCTCTACTCCATCGGCTTTGCCATTCCGTTCATCGCACTGGCCTACGGGCTGGGCTCGGTTCGCTGGCTGACCGGGTACACCCGCACGATTGAACGAGTGGGCGGCGCAGTGATGGTGGTCATGGGCGTCATGCTGGCCACGGGCACCATGCAGCGGCTCAGCGCGTGGCTGATCAGGGTAACCGGGTTCCAGGGATTTTAGGTTCGATCGAGGAGGATGGCGGTTGGCGCGTCAAACGTGCCCCGGGTGCGGCGCCTCTGCGCCCGAGGGCAGTAACTTTTGCCCGGAGTGCGGCCGGGCGCTGGGGAGCGTTGAGCGGCCCCGACAGGCCGCTAATCAGGGAGGAGGCTGGGTTGAGTTCATCGACCGAGCCTGGGACTTCTTTGCTTCCACCAAGGTGGCTTCCATCCTGATCGTCCTGATCGCGGTGGGCTCCATTGCCGGCACCCTGATCGAACAGGAGAACCTTTACCAGGACTGGCGTCCTCCGGCCATGTATTATCCGGTTCGCTACGGTCAGTTCTGGGGCAACCTGTTCATGAGGCTGGGCCTGACCCATGCATATACGTCCATCTGGTATGTCGTGCTGGTCCTGATGATCGTGGTCAGCCTGATCATCTGCTCCCTACAGCGCCTGGTGCCCCTCCACCGGACGCTGACCCGGCCCCAGGTCTGGAAGCTGCCGCACTTCATCGAGCGGCAGGAACTCGTCTATAAAGTGGAAGGCAGCCTCGAGGAGATGGCCAGCAAGCTGTCGAAGCGGGGCTATAAGATCGTGCGGGACCGGGAGTGCCTCTACGCCGACAAGGGACGCCTAAGCCGGTACGGCCCGTACATCATCCACATCGGCCTTCTCATCGTCTGCTTTGCTGCCTTTATGAAGGCGATTCCCAGTTGGGAACAGACGAAGGACGTTTGGATCCCGGATGGCCAGACTGTAAAAGTTCCGGAAACTAACTTTGCGATTACGAACCATAAGTTCACGATGGAGCTCTATCCAAACGGTGCGCCTTCCCTTTTTGCCACGGATGCCTCGATCATCCAGGACGGGCAGGAGGTCCTCCGCCAGACCATCGAGGTGAATAAGCCACTCTCTTTCGGCGGTTGGGAGATCTATCAGGCCTCCTGGCGGGAGGAGCCCGGCGTCGCCCGGGTCCGGGTGGTGGCTGACCTGCCGGAGAAGCCCGTGGTGGCCAGTGTCGATTTGGACCTGCGCCAGCCCCAGACGGAGTATAAACTGAACGATCGAGTCAAGATGGTAGTGTCCGCTTATTACCACAATTTTACGGTAGATAAGGAGACACAGCAGCCCACCAACGCCAGCTTTGAGGTGAAGAACCCGGTCTTCATGGTCGAGTTCGACGACATTCAGACCGGAAAGTCGGTGGGACGGGCCGCCCTGGTCGTCTTCGGGAACGGCCAGCCCGTTTTTGAGGGGCCGCTCTACCTGACCGTCGATAAGGTGGACAGTCGCTGGTACACGGCGCTGAAGCTGCACCGGGATCGGACCACCCCGTATATGTTTGCTGGGCTGGCCGTAGTGATGCTGGGCATGGTCCTCACGTTCTTTGTCTTCCACTGGCAGGTCTGGGTGCGCGAGGAGCAGGGGAAGCTCTTGCTGGGTGGCCGTGCCTATAAGAACAAGTTTGGCCTGAAGCAGGAGTTCAAGCGCCTGTTCGGGCCGCCCAATGGGGAGGGGACCGCCGCGTGACGCCGCCAAATCCTTCGCTGGTCACGTTGAGCCAGTGGCTCCTGGGAGGAGCTTTTGCCGGTTATCTGGCTGCGACGCTTCTGTTCGTCTCCGGCTTTATCGGCAACCGCATTTCGCACGGCGCCAAGTTCGCCAGGACGGGGCGCTGGGGGGTGAACGCCCACCTGTTGGGCGTACTTTTCCACGCCGGCGCCATCCTGGCCCGGTGGCAGGGGGCAGGACACTGGCCGACCTCCAACATGTTTGAGTTTATCGGCTTCATGACCTTCACCAGCATGCTCGCCTTCCAGGTAATCTGCCGGATGTACGACCTGCCGCTGCTGGGCTCGCTGGTCGCCCCCATCGGCGTAGTGATGATGGCGTATTCCTACGTCTTCCCGCCCAAGGTGGCGCCGCTGGTGCCCGCCTTGAAAAGCTATTGGCTTCCTCTGCACGTCAGCATGGCCGCACTGGGCGAGGGTTTTTTCGCCGTGGCCTTCGGCGCTGCATTGCTCTACCTGCTGCGGGTGCGCGGGCTCGAACTGGCGGCGGCTGAAGGAGGGCGGGCCGAGGTGGCTGCCGCAGCCACGGCAGCCGGCCCGAGCAAGGGGGGGCAGCCGACGGAGGCCGAGGTGCGCACGAAGTGGGAGCGGATCTGGGGCCACCGTGGGCTGGAGGCGCTCTTCTACGTGATCCTGGTGCTGGTGGGCTTCACCTTGCTTGCACTGGTCTTCCGCTACTCGGGCTTCCAGTGGCTGTTTGACAAAGCAACCTACCGCCTTCCGCCGCTGATTGGTCCGGCGGGTGAGGCTGTGGGCAGCAAGGGGAGCGTGCTGGGCATCCCAATGCCGGCCGTCATCGCACCGCAGGGCTGGAACGGACGGCAGTTGAACACGTTGATGTACTCGCTGGTCATGGGCGGAATCCTCTACGGGCTGATCCGCCGCTTCATCACCCACGGGCCGATCGGCGACTTCCTGGCTCGGCGGGTTCCGGTCGACCCGGAGATGCTGGACGAGATCAGCTACCGCGCGGTGGCCATTGGCTATCCGATTTTCACCCTGGGCGCCCTGGTCTTCGCTATGCTCTGGGCCAAGGAGGCCTGGGGCCGTTACTGGTTCTTCGATCCGAAGGAGACCTGGGCTTTGATTGCCTGGCTGGTCTACTCGGCTTACCTCCACCTGCGGATTACCAAGGGGTGGGAGGGGCGGAGCTCGGCCTGGGTGGCGGTACTCGGCTTCGGCGTGGTCCTCTTCACCCTGGTGGGCGTCAACCTCTTGATCGTCGGCCTGCACAGCTACGCAGGGAGCGACGTCTAGCTAGGCCGATGGCCAGGCTTCTACCTGTAAGGGTCAAGAACCGGGGACCTCAGACAGAAAGGCGGCAAACAGACCGGACTAGACACGCCGGTCAGCTTGCCGCCTTGTTCATCGGAACACATCTTCACCAGCAAGGCTGTTGGACGATGGAGAACATGGGATTCACCACGAACCCGCCGCTCTATGGGGAGAATTCAAACTGTATTCTCCCTCCTTGTGCGGTCGCTGCTGTCGGAAAGGGGACACCGTGTCCTATTCCCCGTTCCCCCGAAGCGACCGCCTGAACTCCCTGATTCCCTGGCCGATTGACTGTCCAAGGTCAGGCAGTCTTTTGGCCCCGAAGAGAAGCAACATAACGGCGGTAATGAGCAGGAGTTCACCCCAACCCAAACGGCCACCGAACACGACAGTCTCCCCCTTATCATCAGGGCCGATTTCCTCCGCGATGGGCCGGAACGTACTTACTTCACCAGACAGCTACGGAACCAGGAGAGCCGTCAGGTACATGATCGCTGCGCCCGCGGCGAATCCGCCAATGTTCAGCCACACGCCGGACCGATTCTCTTTGATCAGGAGTTTGCCCACTTCGTAGATCACCTGAGCAATGGCTCCTGCGCCGATCCCAAAGAACAAGACCGTGGGATAGCGGGACTCTGTGAAGGCGCCCAGCCACGTTCCAACGATGGCCGGTGCGCCGGCCAGGAGAGCAAGCTTGACGAAATGCCTGAATCCGGGCTGGTCACGTAGGATGGGGGCGGCGATGCCGACGCCCTCGGTAATGTTGTGCAACGTGAACCCGATTACCAGGAAGGTCCCAAGGGATGCCTCACCGACGGCAAAGGCCGAACCAATGGCAAGGCCTTCGCCCAGGTTGTGCAACCCAATGCCAAGCGCCACGAGATAGGCGAGGCGCAACCGGCCCCCGCTCCCGTCCCCAGGCGCCGACGGGCGTTCCGTACCCCCGATGGCGACCAGCGCCATGAGCGACAGCAGAGTACCGAACACAAATACCGGGAAGCCCCTGAAGACGCCTGCCAGATCGCCCGCTTTTTCCAGCCCTTCCACGATGGTGTCGATGAGGAGGAACGCCAGCAGGCCGACAGTCAGTGCAAGGACAAAATGAACCGCTGCCTTCCCAGTCCGCCGGAGAAAGGGGAACCAGAGGAGTCCGAGACCAACCGGCACGATCCCCACATAGAGGCCGATCAGTGCGTAAACGCTGAAGGAGCGCCCAGACACGGTCGGGGTTTCCGCAGTAACCGGAATCTCATGGGTGAAGATGAGACTGTTGGTCGTGATCAGTTTGATCTCAAGTCGCTCGCCCGCCACCCACGGATAGTCGAGCCGCATCGTGGCGGTCCGGAGGCGCCCGATCTCCGGGGACGGGTCGAACCTGGGTTCCCAGACGGCGTCGTCAACGATCACTTGAGCAATGGTCACGGCCTGTGGCCCGGTGTTCCGAAGCGCGACCTGGATCTCTCCGGGGCGCAACACGACTCGCTCGAAGGTCACCTCTTCAACCGGGGCCGCCGAAGGAACGAGGTTCCCGGCTCCCGTGAGGTCAAACAGCATGAGCAGGCCGGCAAGCAGAATCAGCGGCATGACGGCGCCTACCCAGAAAAGCGGAGAGCGCTTCGGGCGTGTTCCCACCGGAACCGGCTCTACTCCCTGTTTGGGCTCCGATGTGACGTTCTTGGCCATAATACAGCCCCCCTCACTTGGCGTCGAACAGCCCGAGCCACCCCAACTCGGCGAACTCGCTCTGGTGGGCGTGGAACATGTACCTGCCCGGGAACTTCAGGTCGAATTCCAGAATCCCGCGTTCGCCCTGACACTGCATCACCGTGTCGGTGTACAGGTACTGGTCGGGTCGGGTACCGGTGGGGTAGTACCGGAACATCCCGGCGTGCAGGTGAAAGGAGTTGATCAGGTCAAACTCGGTCATGTTGACGAGGTAGATGCGGATCAGCTCCCCGACGGTGACCGGGATTGGCCGGGCCTGATAGGCGAAGGCAACGCCATTGACGGTGTAAAACTCATTGGCGCTGTCCTGGTCCAGGTCGAAGCCGTTCATGACCATGACCATTTCCTTCGCCGGCGGCCGTCCACCCGGCGGATCGACGATGAAGGCACCATACAGTCCCTTGTGGATGTGCCGTTTCAGCGGCATCACGTGGCAGTGGTACGGATGGAGACCAAACGGTGCGGCCTCAAACTCGTACACGAACCTTCCGCCAGGCGCCACCGCCGCCATGCCGTCCATGTTGGGCGGGTGGAACCCATGGAAGTGGATCGAATGAGGGTGGCTGCCCTTGTTTTCAAAGTGGACACGAACCAGGTCGCCCTCCGTGCAGCGGATGGTGGGACCCGGGACCTGCCCGTTGTAGGTCCAGGCCGGAAACTTGATCCCCCGGGCGATTTCGATCTCCTTGTCGATGGCCACCAATCGGTATTCCCTTATGGTCCGCCCTGTGGCCGTCTTGCTCGTTTCGCCGTAATCGAACTCGTACAGGAACTTGTGCGGATCAAGATCGACGTAGCTTGTGGGAGCTGCGAAGTGCCCGGTACTTCCCATGTCGTGCCCGTTACCTGCCCCTGAACCGTGGCCTTCTGCCGCAACTATTCCTGACATGCCTGTGGCGTTCAGGGTCGCCAATCCCGCAACCCCAACTGCCCCCCACCCGACTTTCCGGAGAAAGTCACGCCGACTGCCCTCGTCCCCCATGGCGATCCCTCCACTCCATTTTCTCCTGGGTTGGCTCTCATTGTGGATTATAGAAACACTTTTAGTCAAGACCAACTTTTACAGCGAAAAATTCCCGCCAATGCGGGCGGTGTATCTTATGCAAGTCGTGGTTCTGGGTTGCCGACTACTAAAAAGCCAGGGACTGGTAGTAGACTACTTATGGGACCGCTTCTCAAGCTGCCTTGCCATGCGGAGATGACACAGAACGGCGCTGTCGGGCGCCATGCCTGCGTGGTCACGGGGAGGGATCACGGTGTCCTATGTGCTTGCAGTTGCTGTGGTAGCTGGCTTGGCTGATGTGCTGGGCGGGTATCTCATGGTCATGCGGCCGTTGCCGAGACGGACGATTGACCAGCTGGTTTCATTGGGAGCAGGCTTTCTGTTGGGGGGAGCATTATTTGACCTGTTGCCCGAAGCGATTGAGAGTGAGCCACGTGCCCCGCTCTTTATCGCCCTGGGGTACGGGACACTGTTTGTAGTTGGCCACCTGTTCGCGCACCATTCTCACGGGCATGACCACCACGAGCCCAAGGCGCGCCTTGCTTGGAGAGGGGCCCGAGGCTCTGCTCACCGGCGTGAGTTGCATCCGCTGGTTGGCGAACCGCATGCGCCCGAACCGCACATCTCTGCAGGAGCTAGCTGGGCCGCTTTGCTCGGGATGATCTTGCACACGTTCTTTGATGGGGCTGCCATCGCGGCAGCTTTCCGAGGGAATAAGAAGATGGGGCTACTGGTCTTTCTAGCGGTTTTCCTCCACAAGCTCCCAGAAGGCTTCAGCATGTCTGCGATCATGGTGTCAGCTGCCCGGGGGCGCTTGACGGCCTTTCTCGCTGCCGTTAGTCTCGCGTGCTCAACACTGGCCGGCGCGATTTGGGTGATCACCGCCACGGAGCGTTCAGCGACAGGTATGTTCCTGGCACTGGCCACCGGCTCGTTCCTATACATCGGGGCCAGCGACATGATTCCGGCGACCGCGTCCAAGGATAGGGTGAACATCTTACTGGTCATCCTCGGAGGGGCACTGGTATATTTGCTGTCGGGTGGCATGCATGCCGTCGGGGTGGAGTGAAGGGTGAATCTCGATGTGCAGGGCAGGGTGTCGTCTTCATTTCCGCGGGACCTCATTCCCCGGGGCAAACTATGTGGCTGGAAAAGGAAGGTCGTGTCCCTACATGGGTAGGAAAGCATGGGCTTGGAAGAACCGGGCGCTCAAAGCGGCGTTGCTCACAATCGTCTCTCTGGTGGTGGGCGCCTGCTCTGCCGGTAAGACCCCGGATCAGAACACTGTGGCCGAGGGGAGTACCGCACCTGCGTTCGCGCTCCCGGCTGCGGATGGCAAGACGGTATCCCTAAGTGACTATCGGGACAAGCAGGCAGTCCTGCTGTTCTTCAGCATGGGTCCTGGCTGACCTCCCTGTATGCAGCAGGTCGTGGATCTGCAACAGGACAAGCGTTTCAAGGATCTGGGAGTGGAGGTCATCAGCATTGCCCCCGATCCGCTCCCGGCCATCAAGGCTGATGTGCAGCAACTCGGCATCAGGACGCCCTTCCTCTCCGATTCTGGCAACAAGGTAGCCCAGGCTTACGATGTGATGCGCTGGGCCGCCGCGACCGGCGAACCAGGTCATACCTTCGTCCTCATTGACAAGACTGGCCGCATACGCTGGGTGAAGGATTATGGAGCTCCGGAGAACGGTGGCCTCATGTACGTCAAAGTAGACGAGTTGTATGCCGCAGTCTCGTCACGCCTCGGAGTCAATCGATCGTAGACGAGAGGGGCAGCAGTGGCTCACCTTTTCCACTGACCCGCCCGAGCATGCGCACGGGCGGGTTTTTGTTCGGGCTCGAAGGCACTGGGACAGCCACTGCCAACTGCCCTGGTCGCGGCAGCTTCGCTCCTGTTGAATTGTTTGGAGCCTATAGGGTGATGAGCCTAGCAGGCCTTACCGCCGGCCCGGCCTGTACTTCCTCAGACCGATGGAAGACAGCTCCGTTGGCAGAGTAAGCTGTTAATGCGAGGCCGGGGCTAGGACCCGGCCTCCTCTCTGCTTCGAAGACCTGGTTAGATCATGCACAGATTGGCCCTTTCGAGTCATACGAAACCTCCCCCATTGTAACTAGAATGTCTC
>DAHVXO010000076.1 GCA_027356675.1 Symbiobacteriaceae bacterium
GCACCGCCGGGAGCACCTCATACTCCACTTCGATGAGGGCCAGCGCCTTTTCCGCGATCTCCAGCGACTCGGCGGCCACGGCGGCCACCCGGTCGCCCACGAAGCGGACCTTGTCGTCCAGGGAGCGGGTGTCATGGGGCGACGGCTCCGGCCACGACTGGCCGGCCGTGGTGTAAGAGACCCGGGGGACGTCCTGGTAGGTGAGCACGGCGTGGACTCCGGGCAGCGCCCGGGCCTTCGTCACGTTGATCGACTTGATCCGGGCATGGGCATGGGGCGAGTGGAGGAGCTTGGCCATCAGCAGGCCCCGCACGTCCACGTCGGCGGTGAAGGCGGGGCGGCCGGCGGCCAGCTTGGGGCCGTCGGTCTTGGGCTCGGGCCTGCCCACGACCTTGAGTTGCTCGGTGGCGGGAGTCGTGGCGGTCATCTCCACGATCGCCGCGCGCGGCATCGACCCGTCAGTCCCGGCTGCGCCGCTACCGGGCAGGGGGTCGCCGGCCAGGTTGACATCACCGCCGTGCCCCCCCCACTGGGGCTTGCCATCGGGCGTGAGCGGACCACGGGGCGCCCGCTCGATGGGCGGGATCTCCTCGCCCCGCAAGATGGCCGCAGCCCGCAGGATCGCCTCCACCGGCTTGACGTACCCGGTGCAGCGGCAGAGTACCCCGGAGAGCGCCTCCCGGGCATCCGCCTCGGTGGGCTCCGGGTTGGCGGTCAGGAGCTTGCGGGTCGCCAGGACCATGGCAGGCGTGCAGTAGCCGCACTGGACCGAGCCGGTCTCGATGAAGGCGGTCTGGATCGGGTCGGGCCGGTGCAGCTCCCCGATGCCCTCCACCGTGGTGACCTTGGCCCCTTCGGCCTGGGCGGCCAGCATTACGCCGGCGGGCCGGAGTTCGCCGTCCACCAGGACCGCATCGGCCCCGGTCTCACCGGTCTCGTCGCCATGCTTGACCGAGAAGTAGCCCTCACGCCGGAGCAGGTCCAGGAGGGTCTCGTTGGCCTGGATCTGCCATTCCTTATGTTCGCCGTTCAGTTCAAACGCGAGTTTCATACGAGCGTCCCTCCCGTCGCGTCTTCCAGAGCCCGGTTGACCAGGACCGGGGCGATCCAGCTCCGGTACTCGGCGCTGCCGCGCAGGTCGCTCATGAGATCCCAGGCGGAGATTTCACCGGGCACATTCGCCGGGTCGGTGAGCAGACGCGGACAGGGCGAGACCCCGCCCAGGGCCACCCGGACCTCGTCGCCCGCCAGCACGGCGGCTGCAAAGGCGATGGAGAGATCGGCTGGTGAGCGGCTGACCCGGGCGAGTCCGCCCCGGGCGCCTTCCGCGACCGGGATGGTCACATGGGTCAGGATGGCGCCGGTCAGCAGGTGCCGCCCCTGCGCCAAAAACTCAGCGATCTCCAGGGTGACGGCGCCCGGGGTGGCCAGGGTCACCTTGGCGTCCAGGGCCAGCAAAACCGTGGGAATCTCGACCCCGCCCTTCTCGCCGGCCAGCGTCCCACCGAGGGTGGCGGCCGCCCGGATGGTGGCGGGGGCGCTTAGGTGGGCGGCGCGCCCCAGCAGCCCGCTCGCCAGGCCGCGGATGGCCGGATCGGTCTCCAGTTCCTTCAGCGTGGTCATCGCCCCGATGGTGATGCGCCCACCGCTGACGGTGATGCCGGCGAGCCCCAATCGGCTCAGGTCGACCACTGCTTCGAGCCGGGAGTCGGTCCGGCCGGCCAGCTCGGTGCCGCCGGCAATGATCGCCGCCGGCGTGGCCGGCAGGCGCAGGAGCGCTACCGCCTCATTGAGGGCGGTCGGCCTATGGTATTTCTTGACGTTCAGAAGCATGAACGCGCCTCCGTTCTCGCGGCCGTCGGGGTGCAGGCAAGTATTCAGCGGTCGCAAATCAGATTCCTTCCACAGTCGTCCCAATCCTCTGCCATTCGGGGAGGAGTTACGTGTAGTCATAACGAATTTGGGCGTAGAAATTTCAGCAGGGGTAAACGAAGGGAGGGATTCCGGTGGCGAACAGCACCGTGGACCTGCTCGGTCTGCACTTTCGCAACCCGATTATTCCGGCGGCCGGACCCAACGTCGGCAACGGTGAGCAGCTGCGCCGCGCGGCGGAGGGCGGTGCCGGGGGACTCCTGGCCAAGACCGTCTCGCTGAAGGCGGCCGAGGTCCCCCGACCCGACATGGCCAAGTACGGCACGACCGGCATGCTCAACCACGAGCTCTGGACCGAGCTGACTCTGGAGCAGTGGCTGACCCAGGAGTACGACATTGGGTTGGCGGCGGCGCGGCAGCACGGCATCCCGTTCATCGCCTCCCTGGGCTACACCCCGGACGAGCTGCGCTACATTGGCCCCCTGGTGGAGGCCAAGGGCGTGGACGCCATCGAGTTCACCATCCACTACGTCGACCCAAGCCT
This sequence comes from Symbiobacteriaceae bacterium, assembly GCA_027356675.1. The sequence continues at coordinate 2,417 of DAHVXO010000076.1, forward strand.
GGTGGTGGACATCGCTCGTGCGCTCAAGGAGTCGGTCAAGGTCCCGATCATCGCCAAACTCTCGCCGCACAAGGGCGACCTGGGCGACCTGGCGGTGGCGCTGGAGCCCTACGTGGACGCCTTCGCCTGCATCAACTCCTACGGCCCGTCGCTGCTGATCGACATCGAGAAGGTCGAGCCGGTCCTGGGCAGTACGCATGGCTACGGCTGGCTCTCGGGCAGCCCGCTGAGGCCGCTGGCTCTGCGCTGCGTCTTCGAGGTGGCGCGGCGGGTGAGCAAGCCGGTCATCGGCATCGGCGGCATCGTCTCGCCCAAGGACGTCATCGAGCATTTCATGGCCGGGGCCTCGCTGGTGGAGGTCTGCACGATCATCATGTACCGGGGGCAGGGGTACCACGCCAAGCTGGCCAAGGGCGTCGACGAATGGCTCGATGCCCACGGATACGACGATATCCGCCAGGTGCAGGGCCTGTATCTCAAGCAGGCCGGCGCTCGAGGGGGTGGCCGCCGTGGCTGACCTGACGACGATCATCAAGGGCATGTGGCTGAAGCACCCGGTGCTTCCCGGCCCCGGCCCCAACGTGGCCGGAGCCGCTGAGGCCATTGCCGCCGTTCAGGGCGGGGCGAGCGCCCTGGTCATGCAGACGGTGACCATGCACCCGGGCGACCGGGCCGATGCCCGGCGGGCCGCCTACGGCAAGGATGGGGCCTTCCACCGGCAGCCGTGCACAGCGAAACCGTTCGCACAGTGGCTCACCAGCGAGTTCGCCCCTGCCCTGGCCTATGGTCGGGCGATGGGCGTACCGGTCATCCCCAGCCTCGGTTACGGGCCGGATGAGGTTCGGACCATGGCCGTTCAGGTGGCGGCTGCCGGGGCCGATGCCCTGTTTTACGATACGCAGTATGCCGAACGGTCGGAGATCCTGCCGGCGCTCCGGGAGCTGAAGGCGGCCGTGCCGCTTCCGGTGATCGTGCGGCTCAGCCCGCATCATGGCGAGGATCTACCGGATCTGGCGGTCCAACTGGAGCCCTTTGCTGATGCCTACTGCCTCATCGGCTCCTTTGGACCTGACCTCTTGATCGATGTGGAGACCGGAGCGGGTGCCATCGGCGGGGTCGGGTTCCTGTCCGGTGCGCCCATTCGGCCCATCGCGCAGCGGTTCGTCTTTGAGACTGCTCGCAAGGTGTCCAAGCCGGTCATCGCAGCCGGTGGGGTTGCGGCTGGCACCGATGCGGTGGAGTTCCTGATGCTGGGGGCCGCGGCCGTCATGGTCTCGACCCACGCCCTGGCCACGGGCCCGGGGGCATACGGCGCCATCGCCGGGGAGTTGGACGCCTGGCTCGATGCCCACGGTCACGTCCGGATCGGCGAAATCAGCCGTGCCTACGTCCGCAAATATGGCCACGGCCAGCGGGTGGTCACTGAGAAGGAGGAGTCCCCGCAGTTGAACGCGGCGGCGTGCATCAAGTGCACGTTCTGCGAGACGGTCTGCTTCTACGATGCGATCAAGGCCCCGCCCAAGGCCCTGCCGACGATTTCACCCGACCCCTGCTTCGAGTGTGGGCTGTGCGTCTCCGCCTGTCCCACCGGTGCCCTGTACTTCCGCCGGCGTGACGAAGTGACCCTGCTGCGGGCAGGAGGTAGGGGGTTCGACCCTGTCTGACCAGTCGAAGCCCCTGCTAACGAAAACGGTCTCGGCCTCGGCCGAACCGGGCCGAGACCGTTCCAGACCACAAGGGGGGTAGCGCGATGTCGCTGATCGGACCCGGTACGGTCATCACTCAGGATGCAGCGGGCACGGTCCTGACCAACGGCGGTGTCCTGGTGGCAGGGGACCGGATCGCCGCCGTCGGCACCTTTGCGGACTTGAGGGAGGCCTATCCCGAAGCGGACGTGGTCCATGCGGCCGGCGGGACCATCATGCCCGGGTTGATCAACGCCCACGGGCATTTCTACGGCCTCTTCGCCCGGGGGCTGAGCCTGAAGGATCCTCCGCCTGAGACCTTCCGCCAGATTCTGGAGCGGGTCTGGTGGCGGCTCGACAAGGCGCTCGATGAGCGGGGAGTCTACCTCTCGGCCGCCCTGGGCGGGATCGCCGCGCTGCGGGCGGGCTGCACCACCGTGATCGATCACCATGCCTCGCCAAACGTCATCGACGGGTCGCTCGACCTGATCGCCGAGGCCGTGGATGGGCTTGGGCTGCGGGCTGCGCTCTGCTACGAAGTGACGGACCGGGACGGGCCCGAGCGGGCCGCCGCCGGCATCGCCGAGAACGTACGCTTCGCCCGGCAGCGGCACCCCGGCGGCCGCATCGCCGCCAAGTTCGGGCTGCACGCCTCCTTTACGGTGGGGCCGCAGACCATGGTTGCCTCCCGGCGGGCCGAGGCGGACCTGGGGGTGGGCTTTCACATCCACTGCGCCGAAGGGCCGGAAGATGGGGTGGACGCCCGGGAGCGCTACGGCAAGAAGGTGGTCCGCCGGCTGCTAGACGATGGCATCCTGGGTCCCCGGACGATCCTGGGGCACTGCGTCCATATCGATGATGAAGAGATCGGCTGGATCGCCGGGACGGGGACCACGGTTTCACATCAGCCGCATTCGAACATGGGCAACGCCGTGGGTTGGTCCCGCATCCTGAAGATGCAGGCGCAGGGGGTCAAGGTCGCCCTCGGCACCGACGGCTACAACTGGGACATGATCGAGGCCATGCGGACTGCCGCGGCACTCCACTCCCATATGTCCCGCAGCCAGGGGGCGGGGGTGGGGGAGTTCGCGGGGGTCTTACTCCATAGCAACGCGGCCCTGGTCTCCGAGACCTTCGGCCGCCGGGTAGGCGTGCTGGAGCCGGGGGCGGCGGCGGATCTCATCGTATTGGACTACTTCGCGCCCACGCCGGTCAGCGGGGGCAACTTGCCCTGGCACATCCAGTTCGGGATGTCCGCGGCACAGGTCCGCACCGTGCTGGTCGACGGGCGTATCGTCATGCGGGACCGTCAGATTCTTGGATTGGACGAGGAGGAGCTCGCCCGCGAGGCCCAGGCGGTGGCTGTGGGCACCTGGGAGAGATTCTAAGGTTAGAAATGGAAGGGCAAGACACACAGCATGATCGGCAGCAAGATTCGAGGGCGGCGAACGGACCTGGGGTGGAGTCTGCAGGATCTGGCCGGTCGCACCGGGCTCACACCCAGTTTTCTCAGCCAGGTGGAACGGGATCAGACTGAGCCGTCCATCACCTCCCTGCGCAAGATTGCCGAGGCGCTGGCGGTGCCCATCTTCTATTTCCTGATGACCCCGGCGCATCACAACCCGGTGGTCCGCAGGCAGGATCGCCGGGTGCTGGCGTTGCCAGGGTCCGGGGTGACCTACGAGCTCCTTTCCCCGCCGGACTTTGTGGGCCGCACCATGGAGATCGTGGTGACCCACATGGCACCGGGTGCGGTGGGCGGGGACCACCCCGTTACGCACCCGGGCGAGGAGTTTATCGTGGTGGTGCACGGCACCGCGACCATTCGGGTGGCGGAGGCAGAGCACGTGCTGGGACCCGGTGACTCGATCTATTTCCATTCGTCCATCCCGCATCAGATCCGCAACACGGGAGAGACCGATCTGGAGATCCTCGCTGCGATCACGCCGCCGGCGTTTTAGTGTAAAGGGGACCCAAGACACATGGACTGTCTGCTTGCACTCACTGACGCCATGGCAGCGGGGCGTCCGATCGCCATGGCCACGGTGGTGGCGGCGCCTGCCCGGCCTGAATGGCTCGGGCTGCGCCACGTGGCCGGGCCCGATGGGGTGCTGGTCACGGAGATCCCCGACCCCGAAGTCGCGGCGCAGGTGAACCACCTCGCCGCGGCCTCTCTCGCCACCGCCCCCACCAGACCGGGTGTGGTCCGGGTCGCAGGCCTGCGGGTCTACATCGAGGCTTTCCTGCCGAAGTATGACCTGGTGGTGGTTGGCGGCGGTCACGTCGCCCAACCCATCGCACAGCTGGGCTCGCTGCTGGGGTTCACCGTTACCGTTATCGATGACCGGCCCGAGTATGCCAACCGGGAGCGCTTTCCCACGGCCGACCGGGTCATCTGTGCGGACTTCTTGGAAGCGTTGCGGTCGCTGGAACTGGGGCCACGGCACCACGTCGTGCTGGTCACCCGCGGCCACCGCCACGACATGGACTGCCTGCGGGCCGTGGTGGGACAGCCTGTGGCCTACATCGGGATGATCGGGTCCCGGCACCGGGTGGAGACCGTGTTCAAGCTGCTGACCGCAGAGTCCGGGGTCGACCCGGCGCTGCTGGCGAAGGTCTACTCGCCCATCGGGCTGGATCTCGGCGCCCGCACCCCGGCTGAGATTGCGGTTGCGGTCGCGGCCGAACTGGTGAAGGTCCGCCATGGCGGGAGCGGCGAGTCGCTCTCCCGCCTGGGACGGGCCACTCTGCACAGGAGGTGAGCCCCTCTGTCTGACGCTGAACTCTTTCCATTCATGCTCACGTTGCGCGCGGCGGGGACGCCCGCCGCCCTGGCGACCATCGTGCATACCCGGGGCCACTGCCCGCGGGAAGTGGGCGCCAAGATGCTGGTGCTGCGAGACGGCCGGAGCTTCGGCACGGTCGGAGGCGGCTGCGGCGAGTCGGATGTGAAGATGCGGGCGCTCACGGTCATCGATGAAGGCCGGCCCGCCATGCTGACCGTCGACCTGCTCGATGACCCGGCCCTGGCCGATGGCGCCATCTGCGGGGGCAAGATGGAGGTCTTCATCCAACCGGTCAAGTGAACCCTTGACGGTCAAGTGAGATTGGGGTGCGAAGCATGGGAACCGTCATCAGAGGCGGACGGGTAGTCACGGGGGGCGGCACGGTCGCGACCGATGTACGGGTGGAGAGCGGTCAGATCGTGTCTTTGGGCGAGGGGCTGCTCCAGCCTGGGGACGCGGTGCTCGATGCGTCTGGGTGCTATGTCATGCCTGGTGGCATCGATTCGCACACCCATATTGAAATGCCAGCAGGTGACCTCGGCTGGAACGCCGACGACTGGTACTCCGGCACGGCGGCCGCCGTCGCCGGCGGGACGACCTGCGTGATCGACATGATCACCCAGGACCCGGGCGGGTCCCTGGGGGCCGCCCTGGCGGATTGGCAGGTTCGGGCAGCGCCCCGGGCTGTGGCGGACTACAGCTTTCACATGGGGGTCATCGATCCCCGGCCCGCGGTTCTCGCGGAGATGGCCGCGGTGGTGGCAGCGGGTGTCCCCTCCTTCAAGATCTACCTGGCCTATAAGGGCCGGCTCATGGTGGATGATGGGCAGGCCTTCCAGATCATGCGGGAGGCCGGGCGCCTGGGGGCCTGGACCCTGGTCCACTGCGAGAACGGCGATCTGATCGATGTGCTGATCGCCGAGGCCCGTGCGGCGGGACGGCTCGAAGCCGGGGTCCATGGCTCCACCCGCCCACCCGTGGGCGAGGGCGAGGCGACCAACCGGGCCATTCAGTTGGCCCGGTTGGCGGGGGCCCCGGTGCACATCGTCCACGTCAGTTGCCGGGAATCGCTGGAGGCGGTGCTCCGGGCCCGGTTGGCAGGGCACCGGGTTCGGGCTGAGGCCTGCCTGCCGCACCTGGTCCTTACCGAGGCTGCGTATGAGCGGCCGGGTTTCGCCGCCGCTCCCTTCGTGCTCTCCCCGCCGCTCAGGTCCGAGGCGGACCGGGAGGCGCTCTGGACCGGTCTGACGACGGGCGCCCTGGATTTCGTCGCCACCGACCACTGCCCGTGGCACCTCAAGGGCCAGAAGGATCGGGGGGTGGACGACTTCAGCCGCATCCCCAATGGGGTGGGCAGCATCGAGGAGCGGATGGCCCTGCTCTGGACCCTGGGCGTGAAGAGTGGCCGGTGGAGTCCGGCGGAGTTCGTGGCCGCAACCTCCGGACGGGCCGCCCGCATCTTCGGACTGAGAACCAAGGGTGCGATCCAGGTAGGGTATGACGCCGACATCCTGGTCTGGGATCCGGGGGTGGGGCGCACCCTGTCGGTGCAGACCCAGCATTCGCACGTGGACCACAGTGCCTTTGAGGGGATGGCTGTGACTGGTCAGGCCCGGTTCGTCCTGGTGGGGGGCCGGATGGCCGCCCGGGATGGCGAGCCGGTCGCAGAGGCGGGGTCGGGACGGTTTGTGCGGCGGGTCCCGGTGGATCCGCCCTTGTAATCGATGGGAGGGTTGACCTTGGAATATGTGAAGCACCTCCAGTGCGTCCTTTGCGGCGCCACCTATGAGGCCAGGCCCGCTGCGACCACCTGCCCCCACTGCGGACCCACCGGCATTCTGGATGTGATCTACGACTACGATCGCATCGCGTCGCACTGGGATCGGGACGCCGTGGACCGCTCGACCGACCCCAGCCACTGGCGCTTTCTGCCCCTGATTCCCGTGGACCCGGCCACCCCCCGTCCGCTGTTGCGGACCGGCGGGACGGCCCTGCTGAACGTCCCCCGGGCGGCGGAGAGCCTGGGCATCCGGGAGCTCTGGATCAAGGATGAGGGGGGCAATCCCACCGGCTCTTTGAAGGACCGCGCCTCGTCTGTGGGTGTGGTGAAGGCCTTGGAGGCCGGTGCACAAGTCATCGCGGCCGCCTCCACCGGCAACGCAGCCTCCTCCCTGGGGGGGCAGGCGGCCTCGGTCGGGGTCAAGACCGCGATCTTCGTGCCGCACTACGCCGCCATGGGCAAGATCGCCCAACTGCTGATGTACGGGGCCAACGTCTTTGCAGTGAAGGGTTCCTACACCCAGGCTTACGACCTCTGTCAGGCGGCGGTGGCGCGCTATGGCTGGTACAACCGCAGCTGCGCCGTCAACCCGTATCTGGTGGAGGGGAAGAAGACCTGCGCCCTGGAGATTGCACAGCAACTCGGCTGGAAGCTGCCGGATTGGGTCGCCGTCTCCACGGGCGATGGGTGCACCATCGCCGGGATCTACAAAGGCTTCGTCGACCTGGTGCAGTTGGGCTGGATCCCCCGGGTGCCCAAGCTGCTCTCGGTGCAGGCCGTTGGATCTCCCGCCATCTACGCCATGTGGCAGACCGGCGTCCTGCGTCCTGCCGGCGAGGATACGATCGCCGATGGCATCTCCGTAAGTATCCCGCGCAACGCGCACAAGGCGGTGCGGGCGGTGCGGGAGTCGCAAGGCACGATCGTGCTCGTCAGTGATGAAGAGATCCGGGACGCCATGCGCTGGCTTGGGCGCCTGACCGGTGTCTTCGCCGAACCGGCAGCCGGAGCCACGGTCGCCGGTCTGCGCAAGGCCGTGGCGGATGGGACGATCGGCCGGGGTGAGCGGGTGGTCGCAGTGGTGACCGGCAACGGGCTCAAGGACCCGAAAAACGCCATCGCCGCCGTTGGCGCACCGATGGGCGTGGAACCGGATATGGCAGCTTTGGTGGCGGCCCTGCCCGCTGACCTGGCATAGAACCGTACAAAGGAGGCAGCAGTATGTTCGATGCGGTGCGGGTCAAGGCCCGCGAGTATGAGCAGGACGCGGTGCAGTTTCTGCGGGAGATCATCGCCATTCCGAGCACGAGTACCAACGAACAGGCGGTGGTGGAGCGCATCGCCGCGGAGATGCGCAAGGTCGGCCTGGCGGATGTCCACTTCGACCCCATCGGCAACGTGTTGGGTCGGGTGGGCGACGGCGGGGTGACCATCCTCTATGATTCGCACATCGATACGGTCGGCGTGGGTGACCCCAAAGCCTGGGAGTTCGACCCGTTCGCGGGGAAGCTGGAGAACGGCATCCTTTATGGGCGTGGCGCTTCGGATAACAAGGCGGCCATCGCCACCATGGTCTACGGTGCCCGCATCCTCAAGGAACTGGGCCTGACTGAGGGCTTCACCCTCTGGATCGCCGGCATGGTGGAAGAGGAGTCCATGGACGGGTGGGCCGTGGGTGAGATGATCCGGACCGGCCAGGTGCGCCCGGACTACGTGGTCAACGGCGAGTGCACGAACCTCGACATCTACCGGGGCCATCGCGGCCGCTGCGAGATCAAGGTCACGACCAAGGGCGTCTCCTGCCATGCCAGTGCGCCGGAGCGAGGCGTCAACGCCCTCTATAAGATGCAGCGGATCATCGCCGGCATCGAGCAGCTAGGGGCCCGCCTCAAGGACGATGCCTTCCTGGGCAAGGGCACCATCGCTGCGACGTACCTCGAGACCAAGACCCCGTCGTTCAACGCCGTGCCGGATGAGGCGATCCTCTACATCGACCGGCGGATGACGGTGGGTGAGACCGCTGAGTCAGCGATCGCCGAGATCAAGGCCCTCCCCGGCGCCGAAGACGCAACGGTGGAACTGCTCACTTACGCTGACCCCAGTTGGACTGGCTACAAGAAGGTCGTGCCCAAGGACTACCCGACCTGGGTGCTGCCTGAGGAGCATCCGGTAATCCAGGCGGGGGTCGACACGGCTACGGGTGTCCTGGGACGGCGGCCGCAGGTCAGCCGCTGGACCTTCAGCACCAACGGGATTGCCACGATGGGGCAGTTGGGTATTCCCACCGTTGGTTTCGGTCCCAGCGAGGAGAAGTGGGCCCATTCGGTCAAGGATCAGGTCCCGGTCGAGCACCTGGTGGCAGCCATGGCCTTCTATGCGGCCTACCCGACCACCCTGGTCCGCCGGGTCAAGTAGACAGAGGAGGGAATCGGACATGCATACGCTGCTGCGCGGCAAGCACTTCATCACCGATCAGGATTGGACCAAAGAGGAACTGACCACGGTTTTCGATCTGGCGGATGAACTCAAGCGCGACTTCGCGATTGGGCGTCCCCACCCGCTCCTACCCCTGCAGACCCTGTTCATGATCTTCTTTGACAACTCCACCCGCACCCGGAACTCCTTTGAGGCGGGTATGACCCAGTTGGGCGGCCACGCCCACGACCTGACCCCCGACCGGCTGCAGATCAGCCACGGCGAGAACGCCAAAGACACCGCTTCCGTGCTCTCCCGCTTCGGCCACGGCATCGCCGTGCGGCATACGGTCTTCGGCGAGGGCAACCAGTATATCCGCGAGGTCGCCAAGCACTCCCGGGTGCCCGTCTTTAACATGCAGTGCGACATCTGGCACCCGTGCCAGGTCATGGCCGATTACATGACCATCCGGGAGCGGTTTGGCCGCAACACCCGGGGGCTGAAGCTCACGGTCTCGTGGACCTCGGCGCCGAACTACGTGCGGCCGATCTCGGTGCCCC
>DAHVXO010000325.1 GCA_027356675.1 Symbiobacteriaceae bacterium
TCTTTGCCAGGATCTCGTCGCCCTTCTTTGCAGCCTCATCGAGAGCGCCCTTCGGGGTCGCCTGGCCAAGGAGGGCCTTCTCAACGGCGGTCGTGATTTCGCCCTGGACCTTGGCCCACGACGGATGATTCGGCTGGACGGTGCCCTTGTTGATCGCCACACTCATGACTTCATATTCGGGGTTCGCCTTGACGAAGTCCTTCCACGCCTGGGCCTCGACGGCGGACTTGCGAACGGGCATGTAGCCGGTCTTGGCCATGGCCCACTTCAAGGTGCCGTCCTTGCCGGTCATGTAGAGCATGAACTTCATGGCAGCAGCGGCCTCTTGCGGCTTGACGCCGCTGACGATGGAGAGATTGGCACCGGAGAGACCGGTCAGGTCGTTTTTGGGCCCGGCGGGCAGCAGGGCCACACCCCACGGATCGCCGCTGGCAGGCTTAATGTAGGCAAAAGAGGCAGAGGTGGCCGCAATCATAGCCACGCGGCCCTCGTTGAAGTAATTCGACGAATATTCCTTGGGTTTCGTCTGGGTAGCCGAGCCTTCCTTAACCATATCGACAATCAACTGAAGCGCCTGTACACCCGCATCGCTGTTAAAGAGTGACTTGGTCTGGTCCTTTGTCACCCATTCGCCGCCAGCCTGGACCATGTAGTTGCCAAAGGTGTAGTTATTCGGCTCAAAGACGGTCCCGTAAATCTTGTTCGGTACGGTGACCTTCTTGGCGATATCGCGAAACTCGGCCCAGGTCTTTGGCGGGGTCGGAATCAGCTTCTTGTTGTACATGAGCACGACCAGGGACTTGTTGAACGGCACGGCATAGAGCCTGCCATCAAAGGTCTGCGCTTCAAGCAGAGCGGCCGGATAGTCCGCCTTGTCAGCGGCAGGCAGCAGGGAATCCAGCGCCATGACCGTCTTGGCCTTGACCATGGCGGTCAGCATGGAGTCCGTGTTCTGGATGACCGTAGGGGGCGTGTTGGCGGCGATGGCAGCCGTGACCTTCTTGTCGAGATCACCGTAACTGCCCTGATAGGTCTCCTCAACGATGACGTCCTTCTGCTTCTCGTTGAACTCCTTGACCATGGCCTTGACCGTCTGACCGTGGACAGAATCCGGACCCATGCCGTGCCAGAACGAAATCTTGACCGGATCCTTCTTCGCCTCGGCTGGGGGGGTGGCTTTGGACTCTTCCTTCTTACCCCCGCAGCCTGCCAGGACCGCCAGGACTACGATGAGCATCAGCGCGAGGCCCTTCCGGATGCTATGCATCTCTCTGTCTCCTCCCGATTGCTAATGTGTGAACATAATCTAGAACCCATATTGCCATTTCAGGGCAGCAGACGCAAGCCTTTCTGGCCGCAATTTTTCGACAAAACGAAAGACTCCACTACACGCTAGCCCTTGAGGCCACTGCGGGCCACGCTTTCCAGAAATTGCTTCTGCGCCGCCAGAAATACCCCGACCACCGGCAGCAGTGCCAACGTGGCCGCGGCCATCCACACATGGTACTGCGGCCCCTCATCCTGCATCAGGGACATCAGGCCGATGGGAACCGTCCGCATGTTCGGCGTATTCGTGACGATGAGCGGCCAGAGGAAGGCGTTCCAGGATCCGATAAACTTCAGCAGGGCAATGGTGGCAATTGGCGGCCGGCTAAGCGGTACCATGATCTGAAACAGGAAGCGTGTATGTCCTGCGCCGTCGAGGTAGGCTGCGTCTTGCAATTCGTCCGGAATCTGCAAGAAGTGCTGGCGCAGAAGGAAAATGGCGAATACCGAGACCACCCAGGGCACAATCAAAGCCTTGTAGGAATTGACCCAGTGCAGCTTGCTCAACGTAATGAAATTGGGGACCAGCAGCACCTCTCCCGGCACCATCATGGTGCTGAGCAATAAAACGAAGAGCAGGCTCTTCCCGACAAACTTCATCCGGCTGAAGGCGTACGCCGCCAGAATGCTGAGAATGACCTCAACGATCACGGTCATGATGGTGACATAGAAGCTGTTGACGAAGTACCGGCCAAACATCGGCTGGGCTTTCCAGGCCTCGATGTAGTTCAGCCACTGAGGGACCCGGGGCAGCCACTGCGGCGGGTTGATGAGGGTCTCGTTATAGGTCTTGAGCGATGTCGAAAGCATCCAGAAGAACGGCAGGATCATAAGCGCACTGCCAAAGGTAAGCAAGAGATAGGCAAACCAGTGGCGCCACCATTGGGACCGCTGAGGGGAGACGCGTTTGTGTTGCATACCCATCCCCCCTACGAGTATGTGACACGCCGCTTGGCGTACCACAACTGGAACATGGTCACAGCCAGCACCATGAAGAAGAGCACGTATGCGGCTGCCGAGGCAAACCCTGCCCGGTAATCGGTCCAGGCGGCTTCGTAAATGTAGAACACGATCGTGGTGGCGGCCTTCAGCGGCCCGGGCCTGCCGCCATAGAGCACGAAGATCTCAGTAAAGACCTTAAAGGCACCGATGACAGAGGTGATCGAGACGAAGAAGGTCGTGGGGGAGAGCAGCGGCCAGGTGATATGCCAGAAAACCTGTCGGTCGTTGGCCCCGTCAACCTTGGCGGCGTTGTATAGCTCCTTGTCCACGCCTTGCAGTCCCGCCAGGAAGATCACCGTCGTATACCCGACGGTCTTCCAAATGGACATGATGATAATTGTGAGCATCGTCCATTTCGGGTGCAGGAGCCACTTCTGCGGCGCCACACCGAACCAGCCGAGGATCTGGTTGAGCAGGCCCCACTGGTCGTGGTAAATCCAGAGCCAGACCATGGCCACCGCTACAACCGTTGTGACATAGGGCAAGAAGAAAGCCAGGCGGTAGAAGGCCCGGAAGCGCAATGGCAAGTTGAGCGCCATGGCGATGCTTAATGCGATGAGGATCTCCAGCGGGACGGTACCCGCTACAAAAATCATCGTGTTCTTGACCGACTGCCAGAAGACGGGATCCTTGAACAGCTCGCGGTAGTTGGCGAGTCCGGCGTACTCAACCACCGTGCCCACCATGTTCGCATCATAAAGACTGAGCATCAATGCCCGAACCACAGGATAGAGGCTGAACGTACCTATGACCAACAGAGACGGCAGTAGAAAGACGTAGGCGAGGGCGCTGTCGGCCCAAAACCTCCGCCAGGTGGACCGGGTGGCCCCCACTGGCAGGTCGAGCCACTTACCCACCGTGACCCCGAATTTCATAATGCGTTGCCTCCCAATACCGGCTGAACGTGTCGCAGTGGAACCTCAGGCAGTCTGCTCGCCTAACCTCTGCAGGAGCGGGAGCGCCTCGGTCCAGCGGCTGATGCGAAATACACGCGGGTGTGCGATGTCCAAGCCCTGGTTCTTCAGGTTGTCCAGCAGTACCACCGGCATCACCTCAGCGAGCGCCAGGGCGTGGGCGGGGTCATCCTCAAAACCTACGTTCAACCCCAGTGCGACGGCTACCGTCGCCTTGTCATCCGCGCCCATGACCATCTGATCAAAGGCTAGCCCGACGTGGTTGAGCCACTGGGTCGTGACTGCTTCGGCATCGGGCCGCCGTGCCGTCACGATGGCAATGTACGCTCCGGCCCCTTTGAGGGCCGACACGGTCTCGACTGCGCCCGTAATAGGCACTGCCTGCTCATAAATCTCCCCCTGATTCTCATGCCACCAGGCCCAGAATTCGGTCTCTGTCCACCCCAGGATTTCCTGGAGGGATCGAGGCTGCTCCCCGCTTGGGTTGAGGTCAATGCCAAACTGCTCAGCAGCGATGCTGCGGCCGGCGTTCTGGGCAACGGTGCCATCGAGATCCAGCAGGACGCGCCAGTGATGCACGGGGTACGCCTCCCTTGATGCCGACCACTCCAGAGGCAGCCGAATTTGCCATGACACAGTTCCACAAGTTTGTAACAATCCCTGCAATCCGATGGAACCTGTACTTTCTGGGGTTAGCGGAGAGCAGTTATGTCTCGCATAATCACACGCCGACGCGGAGACCTTAGATTCAAGATCGCGGCGACAGAACACCGCGCAGACCTCAAAGATGATCCATGACAGGAGAATAGCGGCGGGAGGGGTCGTCCCAGCAGGAAAGCTTAGGGAGGGACGGCCTGATGTCATCCCGGGAGAGGCACCGGCGGGCGGCCGGGCTCCTGCTGGTCGCCCTGATCCTGGTTCTCTGCAGTTCGCCGCAGTTTCGGGCCTATATCACGTTTCCCGACCATGTGCGGCTGCCGGTGGGCGGCGCACAGGACTTTGCCTTCAGGCTCCCCATCGGCGCCACGGTCCGTCTGAACCGCGGCGGGGCCCTGGCTCTGAACGGGGTGGCACTCGGACTGACCTGGCGGCGGGTGGCCTTGGGCGCCCCGCTAAGCATCGAAGCGCTGGACACCGGCCAGTACACCGTCGACTTTCGCCTTTTTGGACTGATTCCGCTGCGCCGGATGAAGGTGGATGTGGTCCCGCCAATCAAGCTGGTGCCCGGCGGCCATTCCATCGGGGTGCTGCTCCACAGCCGGGGAGTGATTGTCGTCGGGCATGCGGTCATCCGCGGTGACGACGGCGGGCTTCACCAGCCGGGTCGGGAGGCGGGACTGGACCTCGGTGATGCGATCACGCAGATCGGTGGGATTGAGGTCAGCGGCGACGAGCAGGCGGCGCGGCTGTTTGAGGAAGCCGGGCGTGTCGGGGGGCCGGTCTCCGTCACGATCAAGCGGCGGGGACGCATGCTGACCAAATGGGTCACGCCCCTGCGGGAGAAGGAGAGCGGCAAGTGGCGAGCCGGTCTTTACATTCGTGACGGAGCGGCAGGCGTGGGGACCCTGACCTTCTACGACCCCGTCAGTGGGCGCTACGGTGCCCTGGGGCACATCATCGCCGATGCGGAAACCAGCCAGCCCATCGATGTGCAGGACGGCCACATCGTGGAAGCGGAAGTCTCGTCGATCCAGCGGGGCCGCCCATCCGCTCCCGGGGAGAAGAATGGCACCTTCCTGAATGAAGACAACTGGCTGGGCACCATCGAGAAGAACACGCGCTTCGGCATCTTCGGCAGCATGCACTCCCCGGTGAAGAACCCCTACTTTCCGGAGCCTGTCCCGGTGGGGCTCGGTAGCCAGGTCAAGGAAGGTCCGGCTGAGATCGTGACCGTGGTGGACGGTCAGAAGCTCGAGCGTTACGCCGTTGTGATCACCCGTGTGATGCGCCAGCCTACGGCCGAGGGCAAGAATTTGATCGTCAAGGTCGTCGACTCCCGGCTGCTGGCGAAGACGGGCGGCATCGTACAGGGGATGTCCGGCAGCCCCATTCTGCAGGACGGCCGGATCATTGGCGCCGTGACCCACGTTTTTGTGAACGATCCCACGCGTGGGTATGGCATTTTGATTGAGTGGATGCTGCAGGACGCTGGTGTGTTTGGACCTGCAGCCGGCATGAACTCCGGGAGGCGAAACCTGCCGGGGCTTTTGCCCGCGCTGGCGGCGCGCCTGCTGGCTTTGATCACACCGGAAGTAGTAACGAAAGTGTAACAGAGGCTATGCTAGGATAACGATTGTCAGACTGTCAACAAATTGGAAATAATTGACAGAGAGGTTTGGTTGGCATACAATTGGAAGAGCAAGGGGAGAACACTGGCCTTGAGACGAACTCTGCCGTGGCAGCATACCCGCCCGGTCTTGCGATTCGCCTCTGGAGAAAACGGCCAAGTGTCAACGCCGGCGCCGGTAACATCAAAGTTGGCCACTAGGGGGGAGCGGACGGTGAGCCTGGGTAAAGTCAAGGTGCTCATTGGCGATGACAACCGTGAATTCTGCGAACTCTTGCGCGCCTACGTCGAGACACAATCCGATCTCGAACTGACAGCCGTGGCATACAACGGTTCCGAAGTCCTCGAGGCAGTGGAGCGCACACTGCCCGACGTCATGATCCTCGATATCATCATGCCGCAGTTGGATGGCATCGGTGTGCTGGAGCACCTGAACCAGATGGACCTGCCTGTGCGCCCGAAGATCATCGTGCTCACAGCCTTTGGGCAGGAGAACATCACGCAGAAGGTGCTGGAGATGGGTGCCGACTACTACGTGCTCAAGCCATTCAGCCTGGACGTGCTGGGCACCCGGATTCGGCAGCTGGCCGGCGCCGTACTGCGCGTAGCGCCACCGTCGGTCATAGGGGCCGCGCCTCAGTCCGGGAGTCATCTCATGCCGCCGTCCCGGACCTTGGATAGCGATGTCACGACCCTCATCCACGAGATTGGCATTCCGGCCCACATCAAGGGATACCGGTACCTGCGCGAGGCCATCCTCATGGTGGTGGGGCGCGTTGAGCTGCTGGGAAGTGTGACGAAGGAACTGTACCCGTCCATCGCCCGGAATCACGAGACCACGCCCAGCCGGGTCGAACGGGCCATCAGACACGCCATAGAGGTCGCCTGGAGCCGGGGCAACGCGGAGGTCATTCATGGGATCTTCGGACACACGCTGAACCGGGAGCGGGGCAAGCCCACCAACTCGGAGTTCATCGCCATGGTGGCGGACAGACTGCGAATGGAGACCAAGGCTAGCTGATCCTTCCGGGTAGTCGCCGCGCCGGCAACGTAATGCAGAACCTACCCGCAGGAATTTGCAATGATGGAGGCGAATCCCCTTGCAAGTGATTGCAGGGGAGCTGGTCCCGTGCTCAGATTGGTGATCGTCGGTGCCGGCAAGGGTGGCAGTTCACTGCTACGCGCCTTTCGGAACATGACCAACCGGGTCGAGGTGGTCGGTATTGCGGACCAGAACGCACACGCCCCGGGTCTGGCGCTGGCCCGGGAGATTGGCGTGCCCACCACGACGGATTTCACCGGCCTGGTCTGCCTGCCCGAAGTGGAAGTGATTGTTCAGGCGACCGGCCAACCTGGCCTTGACGCTGAGATCAAGCGCCTGAAATGGCCGCAGGCAATCATCGTCGAAGGGATCGCCATGAACCTCATGCTCTCCTTCGCCCAGGAGGGTGAGAGCCTGCTCAAACGCCTGGAGGTCAAAGAGCGGGAACGGGATGTGATGCTCGATTCCACCCACGACGGCATGCTGGCGGTCAACGCCTCCGGCGTCGTGACGCTCTGCAACCGGTCGGCAGAACTGCTGATGGGCGTGCAGCGCAGCCACGTTCTGGGGCGGATCGCAGCGGATATCATCGCGGGCACCCGGCTCCACGAGGTGCTGCGGACCGGCCGGGCGGAGCTGAACCAGCAGCAGCGGGTCGGTCGGACGACCATCGTGACCAACCGGGTGCCCGTGCGCGACCGTGACGGCCGCATCGTGGGCGCTGTGGCCGTCTTCCGGGACATTACCGAGGTCAAGACCCTGGCGGACGAGATCGGCGGCCTCCGAGAGATGAAGGTGCTGCTGGAGGCAATCTTCAATTCGACCCAGGACGCCATCTCGGTGGTAGATGTCAACGGGCTGGGCCTCATGGTCAACCCGGCCTACACATCGCTCACCGGCATGTCGGCCGACGAGGTGGTGGGCAAGCCTGCCACTGTCGACATCGCTTCAGAGCAAGAGTCCATGCACCTGCAGGTCCTGCGCACCCGGCGTCCGGTGCGGGGAGTGCCCATGCAGGTGGGGCCGAAGAAGCGGGACGTTGTGGTCAACGTCGCCCCGATCATCGTGGATGGCGAGTTGAAGGGCTCCGTGGGCGTCGTCCACGATGTCTCGGAGATCACCCGGCTGTCGGCCGAGCTGGAGCAACAGAAGAAGCTGGTCCGGCGGCTCACATCCAAGTACACCTTCGCCGAGATCGTGGCGGAGAGTCCGGTGATGCAGCAAGCGGTCGACCAGGCGATGCGTGCGGCCGAGACCCCCGCCACAGTCCTCCTGCGGGGGGAGAGCGGCACCGGCAAGGAATTGTTTGCCCACGCCATCCATAACGCCTCCAGCCGGCGGGCAGGGCAGTTCATTCGGGTCAACTGTGCGGCCATCGCCGATACGCTGCTAGAGTCCGAGCTCTTTGGCTACGCCGATGGTGCCTTCACGGGCGCCCGCAAGGGCGGCAAGCGGGGGCTCTTTGAGGAAGCCAACGGCGGGACGCTCTTTCTCGATGAGATCGGCGAGGTCTCCATCGGCCTGCAGGCCAAGCTCCTACGGGTGTTGCAGGAGAAAGAGATCGTCCGGGTCGGCGAGGCCAAGCCTATCTCGGTGAACGCCCGGGTTATTGCCGCCACCAACGCCCACCTCGAGGACCTGATCGCCCGTGGCACCTTCCGCGAGGACCTTTACTATCGGATCAACGTAGTGCCGATCGTGATCCCGCCCCTGCGTCACAGGCGGGAGGATATTGCGCGCCTCGTGGCCTATCTGATCGAAAAGTTCAACGTGGAGTACGGGCGGCACGTGCAGTCGATCTCACCGGCGGCTATGGACGCACTGATGGAATATGCGTGGCCAGGCAACGTGCGGGAGTTGGAGAACATCGTCGGCCGGGCGATGATCGCCATGACGATGTCGGACACGGTGATCGAGTCTCACGTCCTGCCCCCGCTGGGGGCGGGACGGGGGATGCCGACGGTCCCAGGAGCGGCGGTGCGCCACCCCGGCATCGCCGCCACCCTTGACGAAATCGTCGGCGCAGCGGAGAAGTCTGCGCTGCTCAGGACCCTGGAGGAGACTGGCGGCAACAAGACAGAGGCCGCACGTCGCCTCAGGATTGCTCCCCGGACGCTGTACTACAAGTTGGAGAGACATAACCTGCTATAGCGCTCTCAGCGTGCTGCCCTGCAATAAATTGCAGGCAAGCGCCTGCGGACATTTGCAGGCGCTTGCTGACCAACCACGGTGTCAACACCCCTGGATGGCTGGCACGGAAGTTGCACAAGAACTAGATGGCTGCGAAAACCTGATTATGAGAAGGTGGCCGCTTTGCCGGAACGAATCCTGGTCATTAACCCAGCAGCGACAGCAACCCATGTGGCTGTCTTTGACGGCGAGACCCAGGTGGTGGCGGCGGAACTGAAGCACACCCCCGAGGAGCTCGGTGCCTTCGACCGCGTCTGGGACCAGTATTTGCTGCGCAAGGACCGGATCACCGCCTTCCTGAGCCGGAGCGGCATCGCCTTGGCTTCCATCAACGCGGTGGTCGGACGAGGCGGCCTCCTCAAACCGATCCCCGGCGGGACCTACGCCGTGGGTGCCGCCATGCTGGAGGACCTGCGGCGGGGGATCCAGGGTGAGCACGCCAGCAACCTGGGCGGCATTCTGGCCTATGGGATTGCCCGGGTACACGGGATTGCGGCCTTCATCGTCGATCCGGTGAGCACCGATGAGATGGATGCGATCGCCCGGATCTCGGGATTGCCGGAACTGGCCCGCACCAGCCTCTGCCACGCCTTAAACATGCGCTGGATCGGTCGGCGAGCGGCGGCCGAACTGGGCAAACGCTACGAGGAGTCACGCCTGGTCATCGCCCATCTTGGAATGGGGATCTCTGTGGCAGCCCACCGGGCCGGGCGGATCGTCGATACGAATAATGCCAACGACAGCGGCCCTTTCACGCCCGAGCGGGCAGGCACCTTGCCCGTGGGGGATCTGGTCAAGCTCTGCTTCTCCGCCAAACATACGGAGCGGGAGCTGATCCGGCGACTGACTAGTCAGGGCGGGCTCTACGTCCACCTGGGGACCAAAGAGATCCCAGAGGTAGAGCGCAGAATCGAGCAGGGCGATCCCGTGGCACACTTGGTCTACGAAGCGATGGCGTACCAAGTGAGCAAGGAAATCGGCGCCATGGCCGTTATACTAAAGGGTGACGTCGACGCACTGGTCATCACCGGCCCGCTCGCCCACTCGTCTCTGCTGGTGGGCTGGATCCAGGAGCGAGTCTCCTGGATCGGGCGGCTGTTGGTCTATCCGGGCGGCGACGAAATGCATGCCCTGGCAGCGGGTGCTCTCCGCGTGCTCAGAGGTCAAGAGGAGGCGCTGGCGTACACATGACATCCTTTGATGAACTGCTGAAGGCTGCCCAGGCGAAGGCCGCCAAGCAGATGCCCGTTCTGGCGATCGCACAGGCGGGTGACCACCACATCGCGGAGGCCGTCCGCGCGGCGGAGGGACTTGGTCTGGTGCGGGGGCTCCGGATTGAGCGGGATGATCCGGCCGAGGCCGCCCGGGAGGCTGTGGCCGCCGTGCGGCGAGGTGAGGCTCACCTGCTCATGAAGGGCTTGCTCCAGACTGCGACCATCATGAAGGCGGTTTTGAACCGGGATGAAGGGCTGCGCACCGGCCGGGCGTTGTCCCATGCGTGTGCGTTTGAGATCCCGGGGTGGTCCAAGCTGGTCTTCATCACCGATGTGGCGCTGAACGTGGCGCCGGACCTCGCCCGCAAGGCGGACATCATCCGCAACCAGGTGATCATGGCCCAGGCCCTGGGGATCAAGCGGCCCAAAGTGGCGGCCCTGGCCGCCGTCGAGACGGTCAACCCGGACATGCCCGCTACGGCCGATGCTCGCCAACTCCAGGAGATGGCCGAGCGGGGCGAACTGGGCGAGTGCGACGTGCAGGGCCCGCTGGCCCTCGATCTGGCGGTCTCACCGGAGTCCGGGGTGACGAAGGGTGTCAGCGGTCCCGTGGTCGGCGCTGCCGACATCCTGCTGGTGCCGGATATTGAAGCCGGCAATATGCTCTACAAAGGTCTCGTGTACTTTGCCAAGGCGCGGCCGGCGGGGATTATCATGGGGGCCAAGTGCCCGGTGGTCCTGCTTTCTCGGGCGGATTCGCCCGACGCCAAGCTCATGTCCATCGCCCTGGCAGTGCTGTCTGCTGAAGGATAAAGGTTCAACTTGAAGGGCCGAGGCTGTGAAGGAGGGTCCGTGGGATGGGTATTTTCGAGCAGATGGAACAGTACGGCCACGAGCAACTGGTGTTCTGCTATGACAAGGCATCGGGACTCAAGGCAATCATCGGGATCCACAACACCGTGCTGGGACCGGCGCTGGGTGGGACCCGGATGTGGAACTATGAGAAGGAAGAAGATGCCATTACCGACGTCCTGCGGCTCTCCCGTGGCATGTCTTACAAGAACTCGGCTATGGGACTCAATCTGGGCGGCGGCAAGGCCGTCATCTGGGGGAACGCCAGGACGGACAAGAGCGAGGAGCTGTTCCGGGCCTTCGGTAAGTTCGTCCAGTCCCTCGGCGGTCGGTACATCACCGCTGAAGATGTTAACACGAACGTCGAAGACATGAACTATGTACTCATGGAGACTGATTCGGTGGTCGGCCGGGGCGATGTCTCGGGCGATCCCTCGCCGGTAACGGCCTTCGGCGTTTACCGGGGTGTCAAGGCAGCGGCGAAGGTGCAGTTTGGCAGTGAGTCGCTCAAGGGCAAGGTCATTGCCGTCCAGGGGTTAGGCAAGGTGGGCTATCACCTGTGCGAGCACCTCCACGACGAGGGGGCCAAGCTGATCGTGACCGATATCAGCCAGGAGAACATCGACCGGGTGGTCAAGGAGTTTGGTGCCACGGCCGTGGCCCCGGACCAGATCTACGGGGTCGCATGCGATATCTTCTCCCCCAACGCCCTGGGCGCTGTGATCAATGATCAGACGATCCCGCAGCTCAAGTGCAAAGTGGTCGCCGGCAGTTCCAACAACCAGCTCAAGGAGCCAAGGCATGGCGATGTGCTGAAGTCGCTGGGCATCCTGTATGCCCCGGACTTTATCATCAACGGCGGCGGAGTCACGAACGTGGCTGAGGAGTTCAACCCCAGTGGCTACAACCGGGACCGGGCGTACGCACGGGTCTCGACGATCTACGACAAACTCATGAAGGTCTTCAAGATCGCAGCCGAGCAGGATATCAGCACGGCGAAGGCGGCGGA
>DAHVXO010000088.1 GCA_027356675.1 Symbiobacteriaceae bacterium
GAGACAAGAGGAGCGGCTACCGGCACACTTTCACATCCTTCGTCTGGCGGTCGGTCAGTATCGTTCGGATCCGCGCGTGGCGGGTATCTTCCTTGGCGGATCCTTTGCCAGAGGTGACTACGACCGTTTCTCAGACATCGACCTCCATATCGTGGTGAGCGATGAACACCGCGCCGCACTAATCGCAGAGCGGCCCGTGCTCATGCGCGGTTTGGGCGGCGTCCTGTGCGAATGGAGCACCCGCGGCGACCATCAGCTCCTGTGCCTCTACGATACGGGGGTCACACTTGAAGTCGATCTTCACAGCCTTGACTACCTTGAGCGGCCGCGTCACGCCTTCAAGTTGCTCATCCTTCACGATCCCAATGGCCGCCTCGCCGCCTTCGCCGCTGACTGCGAACGGACGCCCCTCACGCCAGAGGTCGATGCAGACCGTCTCTTGCAGTTGTGGCAGATGGTCTGGGCCTGGCTCTTTCTGGGCACCGGACAGACCCTCCGCGGCGAAGTGTGGGAAGGACGGGACTACCTCGAAGTCTTGCGGGTGAACGCAGTCCTGCCGGTGTACCGAACCCTTCACCAACAGCCTGCGATTGGCTACCGCCGCATTGAAGGTTGGGCTGACGCAGAATTCCTGCGGCGATTAGAGGGCACCGTTGCGCCGCTGGAGCGGAGCGCCGTCCTTCAAGGCCTACTAACCATGGTTGATCTGTTCCTCGACTTGGCGACAGAACTTGCACACCGATACGGCACCGCACTGCCGCAGCAGCCTACAGAGGTCCGGCATTTGGTCGAGGCGTTGGCGGGACCCGCTCACCCACCCGCCCCCTGATATACCGCTGCGGCCCCCGCAGCAACCGGTTGACCAGCGGCATCACCCCGCCCCCGGTCTCCCAGGCGTGGCGCGCCTCGATCAGATTCTTGACCACCATCGCCGGCAGCCCCGTGAAGTGTTCCTGCCCGATCTGCCCAACCCCCTCGGTCCGCCCCAGCGATGCAAAGGACCCGAGCAAGTGCGGCACGAACGGCTCCTCCGCCGCCCCCCGCAACCGCCGCAGGATGTTCCGCCCCGCCGCCCGCCCCATCTGCACCGCAAACTGGGCGCTGGGTGGCGCCTCCCGTCCCGTCGCGGGGTCCTGAAACGCCGCGGCGTCCCCGACCAGGTAGACCTCTGAATGCCCCTCCGCCCGCAGGTAGGCATCCACCTTGCCGCGCCCCTTGGGCGTCACTGCCAATCCTGATTGCGCGACGAGGGCGCTCCCCCGCACCCCGCCGGCCCAGACCAGCAGGTCGCAGTCCATCTTCTCCCCGTTCTCGAAGTGGATCAGCCCCGGTTCCACCCGGCCGATGGCCTCCCCCGTCTTGATGGCGACCGTCTTGGTCTCCAGCACGTGCCGGGAGACCCGGACCAGGTCCGGGTCAAACCCAGCCATGATCTCCGGACCCGCCTCCACAATGGTGAGCCTGAGCCGCCCACCATACTCATCCGCCAGTTCCCCCGCCACCTCGACCCCGGTCAGACCGCCCCCGGCCACCACGACGTGCGGCGGCTCATCCCGCCGCCCCTCAACCAGTGCCGTGACCCGGGCCCGCAGCTGCGTCGCCCCCTGCCACGTCCCGACGATCAGGCTATTCTCCGCCACTCCCGGCAGGCCGTAGTACTCCGGGTCACTGCCCAGGGCGCAGACCAGGAGGTCATAGCCAACTCGGACCCCGCCAGCCAACTCCACCAGCCGCTGGCCCAACGCAATGCGCTCAACCCGCCCCACCACCAGCCTGCCCGGGCTGGCGATGACGCGCGAGAGCGGAATGCGCACGGCATCCTCCGGCTCCCCAGCCACGTAGGTGTGCAACTCCGTGGTGAACCAGTGATACTGATCGGTGTTGACCAGCACGAGATCGTGCTCCCGCGCCAGGTGGTCCTGCAGCTCCAGAAAGCAGGTCAATCCACCATAGCCGGCCCCGAGCACCACGATGCGGGACCGGGCGACGCCCTGCGCCCCCGGACCGCCCCCCACCAGGGTCCGTGCCGCCCGGAACGGCAACGTCCCGAGCCGTTCACCGAGGTCCGTAACCTTCGCGATCGTCGCGCTACGGCCCCCCATCCGGCGGGCGGCCTTCCAGGGCAGCCGCACCATCGCCTCACCCAGGCGCAGTCCTTCATCAATCAGCTCTCGCACAGTCGGCACTCCTTCAGCGTCTACTGACCCTAGTCTGCCCACCAACAATAATCTGTCCTTCTCCCCAAATCGCCTCCCGCTCAAAAAGCGGGAGGCGATTTTCGTCCGAGCGCCTATGACCCGACAGTGACGACTACCTTGGGCCCACCCTGCTGCGCCGGCACCCAGGTCACCTTCGCACCGAGCAGTTCGGCCCACGCCCGCACCGGTACCCAGACCCCTTCGACCTCAATATAGGTCTTGTCATCCCGGATCTCCCCGACGATGCTCCGGCCACCCGGCAGCTGGACCGCCACCCGCGCCCGGGGCGGCCCTACGACCTCCACGGCACTTACCACCACGGCTGGCTCTGACGCCGTCGCGTTCCAGTTGGAGGCCATGTCCACCTCAGCCATGACGGTGCGCAGGGTTAACTTCACCCGCGGCGCCCCGGCGTCCAACGCCCGGGCCGCGTCGGTCAAATCATTCAAGTCTCCACCGAAGTCCACGAAGTGCTGCCGCACCCCCACCCACCAGGAGGCGTGAAGGGCGTACGCCCCCACAGCCACCTCCCCGGATGACCGCAGGATGGCCGTCGTCCAGTTGATCCACTGGTCCGGCAGCCCGTCGCAGGGGTAGCCGCTACCGTCCCCCGGACTGACGATGGACCGCGCCATTTGCGGGAATCCCTGGTCCCGGGCCTGGACCCAGAGCGCCAGCTTCCCACCCACCAACCGGGCGGCCGCCGTCACATCCCGCTCCCAGTCAGGCTCGATACCGCCGCCGCCATCGCCGCCGGAACCCGGCCGGGTGTCGAAGCTACCCGTGCCCTCCTGTATGAGAATCGCCAGCAGGAAGAGCGGCGGAACCCCGGCCGCCGTTGCCACCTCCCAGAGCCGGTCGAACTTTGGCTGCGAGAAAGCCACTCCGTTCGCCGCCGCCGCTTCACCCAGGCGGCGCAGTGCGGGAGGCGTTCGCCAATCCGTAGCGGGCACGGATATCACCCTTCTTTCCTTTACGATCAAGTTGTATGTAAAATACGCTACGTGTGGTAGTTTCTCCTGCCCCCGTTTCGCCCCCCCGGAGATACATCCACATCAACCGGGGACCCGTGGTGGGCGCGTCGGAGGACCTCCCAGTCTCAGTGGGAGGTGACTGTTCCTGTGGTCTTCAACAAACAGCAGCGACCCATCCGCCGCTGGCTCTCAGCGCTGGTGGCGGCGACCCTGGTGATAGCATACGGCGTGGCCGGGGCACCGGCAGCGCTTGCCAACCACGATGGCAACTTCACCATCGCCAGCGGCGGTACGGTGACGGTGGAGGCTTCTGCGGCGCTCATGACTGGGTACGCTGCACCCAAGGCAACATCGTGGTTACTGACCCAAGTCAGCAAAGTAAAAACCGCCTTCCAGAGTGCCGCTGTCCTGACGGTCAATCTTGACGGGCTCGTGGGAGGAGGTTTGGGAGCAGGTATCCAGAAGGTTGTCGAACCCGCTACCACTCTCTCAAGCATGGGATGGGGAGCTGTATATGGAACGGACGCGACCTTTCTCTTGAATTTCGCAAAGAAGCTTAAGAAGGAGTTCCCAAAGTGAACGAGAGCCGGGGCTAGTGCCTCCGGCTCTTTCTATCAATGTAGATCAGCACTGTTGTCAGCAGCCAAATAGCTAGTCCGTCAATCCAGGTCCCAGGGCCCCTCGGCCTGCTGGAGGCGGCAGAGCTTTATCGCGAGCGGTCTCCCCTGTACAGCGTGGACCGGATTGTGGACCCGATTGCTATCTTTCAAGGCGAGGTCGACCCCGTGGTGCCCCGCAGTCAGTCGGATCTGCTGGTCGAACCGCTCCGCCATCGGAACATCGCTCACGAGTACCACTGCTACGCCGGGGAAGGCCATGGCTGGCGCAGGCGGGAGACGGTGGAGGCCTTCTATCAGGCGCTGGAATCCTTTCTGAAGCGCTGCACGCACAGACGATTCCGATAAAATAATAAGCTTAACTATTGATAATATCTAGACTATAATTTATAATATGAGTATCCTGATCGCTGAGAAGGACTGACAGTGAATCGTAGGATCACGTGGCGGCTCTCGGCCGACGTGAATGGCACTTTGTTTGAAATGAACGGCGAGGGCGTCGGCAACGCTTCGCTCGGCACGTGCGAGCTGCACCTCGAGGCTTCCCCCAAGTTCCCCTCCGGATTTGAACCCGGCTCTTGCCCTCTGATCTGCTCTCACCCCACCAGTCTCTTCTTCTCCCGGCAG